>MGWJ01000038.1 GCA_001800945.1 Flavobacteria bacterium RIFCSPLOWO2_12_FULL_31_7 | reverse complement strand
ATTTGTTTGGTGAATTAGCTAAATCTAAAGCTGTTTTTGCACTCGTATTGCCTTTTTTGGCAGCGGTTTCTAACCTATTTTTTCTTGCTGATATGAGTGCGATCTCTGACATGGAGAAAATTCCATTGAGTAGTATCAACAAGAATATTATGACTATTTCCAATTTTTATATAGTTGAATTAGATGCAATATACTTAAAATTTATCGATTATTGTACTTAATCTTTCTGTAATTTCTTCAATTGTACCAATTCCATTCACTGCATAAAACTTACCTTGAGCCTTGTAATACTCCATTAATGGTGCCGTTTTTTCGTTATATTCTTGGTATCTATTTCTTATTTTTTCTTCATCTTGATCGTCTGGTCTTCCAGAAGTTTTCCCTCTTTCTAACAAACGTTTTACTAAAATTTCATCATCTGCTTCTAAAGCAACCGTTGCTGTAATTTGTTCATTTTTAGAAGTTAAAAAGGCATCTAAAGCTTCCGCTTGTGCAATAGTTCTAGGAAATCCATCAAATAAAAATCCTTTAGATTCTGTATTTTTATCCACTTCACTTTGTAACATTTGAATGGTTACAGAATCTGGAACTAAATCACCTTTATCCATGTAGGTTTTTGCTAAACAACCTAATTCTGTTTCATTTTTGATGTTAAATCTAAAAATATCTCCAGTAGACAAATGTGTTAACGTGTATTTTTCTTTTAAAAATTCTGCCTGAGTTCCTTTACCAGCGCCCGGTTTCCCGAATAAAACTATATTAATCATTGTGTTGTGATAATTAAAATAAACGGCAAATTTACAAACTATTAAACATATAAAAATATAAATATTGCTTTTTTTGAAAAATGATTATTTTTACAACATGAACAAAGCGTTTTATCAACTTATAGAAGCAAGCACAGCTCACCGATTAAACCGTGAGTTTATTCGTGATTATATCTTTCAAAACTCAGAAAAATTAAAAGATTTAATGCAAATTGCACTGAACGAAAATGACAAAATTCATATTAAAGCGTGTTGGAGTTTAGAATTAATTTTCGAACTAAAACTAGATCTCCTTCTTCCTTATTTAGATGATTTTATTTCGAAAATTCCCTTTTACAAAAATGATTCTGCGATTCGACCAGCTTCTAAAATATGTATGTTTTTATCCAAATCGAAAACCATAAAATTAGCTGAAGTTCAAGAAATAAAAATTATTGAAACTTGTTTAGATTGGTTAATTCAGGATGAAAAAGTAGCCACAAAAGCATATTCGATGCGAGCTTTACATCAATTTGGCAAAAAATACCCGTGGATTAACGATGAATTAAAAACCATACTCTCACAAGATTATCCGAATCATTCCGCAGCATATAAAGCTGTTGCCCGAGAAATTTTAAAGAAACTAAAATAATTGCCAATTGCGAAACAAATTCAAATTAGTATCTTTGCGCAAACACAACAATTACAACGAAATGAATTATTTTTCTTCAGATTTTAAATTAGGAATTTTAGGAGGTGGCCAATTAGGCAAAATGCTTTTGACTGAAACCCGAAAATTCGATATCACCACACTTGTTTTAGACCCAAGTAACGAAGCACCAGCGCAATTTGGTGCGAATAAATTCTTTACAGGAAGCTTGTTAGATTATGAAACCGTTTATCAATTTGGTAAAATGTGCGATGCCATAACTATCGAAATTGAAAATGTAAATTTAGATGCTTTAGATAAACTAGAAGAAGAAGGCCATATTGTTTTTCCATCACCAAAAACGTTGCGATTAATTCAAAACAAAGGAAAACAGAAAGATTTTTATGTCGAAAATAATATCCCAACCTCTAAACACCAAAGATTTGTTGATTTAAATGATTTGAAAAAAGCGTTAGAAAAAGATGAATTAGAATTTCCTTTCGTATGGAAATGCGCTCAATTTGGTTACGACGGAAATGGCGTAAAAATTTGTCGTTCAACGATGGATTTAATGAACCTACCAGAAGTGGAATGCATTGCAGAAGAAATGGTTCCATTCAAAAATGAATTATCAGTAATTATTGCCAGAAATGTAAAAGGTGATGTAAAAACCTATCCAGTTGTGGAAATGGAATTTCATCCAGAAGCTAATCAAGTCGAATATGTAATTTGTCCAGCCAGAATTGATGAAGAAGTGGCACAATTAGCCATTGAAACCGCTTTACAAGTTTCTAAAGCTTTCCATCATGTTGGTTTATTAGCAGTAGAAATGTTTCAAACAGAGAATGACGATATTTTAGTAAATGAAGTTGCTCCTAGACCACATAATTCAGGTCATCATACGATTGAAGCGAGTTATACTTCGCAATTTGAAAACCATTTGCGTTCAATTTTAAACTTACCTTTAGGAAATACCGATAGTAAAGTAGCTGGAATTATGGTAAATTTAGTTGGTGAAGAAGGTTTTTCTGGTCCAGTTATTTACGAAAACATAGAGAAAATAATGGCCATTGATGGAGTTACACCTCACATTTACGGTAAAAAAGAAACTCGACCTTTCCGTAAAATGGGACATGTTACTATCGTAAACGAAGATATGACTGAAGCCAGAAAAATTGCAGAAGAAGTAAAGAATAGCATTAGAGTGATTTCTTAATGTATCAATATGCCAATTTGAAAATGTGTCAATTTGAAAATGAATAAACAAATCATAACAATTAGTTTTTATTCCATAATTTTATTTTGTGTAATTTCATTTTTATCATTATCATTTTCAATGATTTACTCAAGATTTAATACTATATCTCCAAATTTAACAATTGGTTTTCCATTTGAAATGTATTATCAATTTGAAGTTAGAGGAGAATGCGATGAAAGAACTTTATTGCACGGAACTCATTTTATTAATATTTTATATAATTTGATTATCTGTTTTATTCTTTCAATAATAATAAACAAAAAAACAATTTTAAACCCTACTCACCCCTAGTAGGATTCCCCCTTCGGGGGTTAGGGGGCTAATATGAAAGTAGCCATCATAATGGGAAGCATTTCGGATATGCCGGTCATGCAAGAAGCCATAGACATTTTAAAAGGATTTGATATCGAAATTGAAGTTGATATTGTTTCAGCACATAGAACGCCAGAAAAATTATTCGATTTTAGTAAAAATGCTCATAATCGTGGTATCTCAGTTATTATTGCTGGAGCTGGTGGCGCAGCGCATTTACCTGGAATGGTAGCATCAATGAGTCCGCTTCCAGTTATTGGAGTTCCGGTAAAATCGAGCAATTCTATCGATGGTTGGGATTCTGTTTTATCTATTTTACAAATGCCTGGTGGTGTTCCGGTGGCAACTGTAGCTTTAAATGGTGCGAAAAATGCTGGGATTTTAGCTGCTCAAATCATTGGAAGTTCAGATAAATGTGTATTAGATAAAATTATTTTTTACAAAGAAGGCTTACGCGATACGGTTTTAAAAGCTTCGGAAAACCTAAATAAATAGAAAAACAAAAACCCCGACTTATTACTAGGTCGGGGCCAAAAATCTATTCACAATTAAGTGACAACTATAAAAAAAATTCTTCTTTGGGGAAAAAAGGGCGATTGTTTCGCTTATTTCTTTTACAAATATACGCACTTAATCGATAAAAACAAGCATTTCATCGGATTTTTTCAAAATTTGTTGAAGATAATTTAAGAAATCTACCGAAACACTAATAAAATAAGGGCTTTCATAAATTAAGCAATTTTCGGAATAATTCAATAAAAAATAAAAAATTAACAAAATATGTCAGTTTTAACACACGTTTTTCAAACAAAATGCAATACTGCACCTTTCTCAAAAATAAAAATTGAGGAGTATTTACCAGCTTTTATTCAAAATATCCAAAAAGCTAGAGAAGAAATCGATTCTATTATTCACTCAACGGAAAAGCCAACGTTTGAAAATACAATTGAAGCCTTAGATTTTTCTGGAGAACAACTAGATCGCTTATCAAGTGTGTTTTTCAATTTAAATTCGGCTGAAACTTCAGATGAAATGCAAAAAATCGCACAAGAAGTAACACCATTAATTACCGAATTTGGAAATGACATCGCCTTAAATGAAGACTTATTTAAAAGGGTAAAATCCGTTTATGAAAATAAAGCAAATTTAAACCTGACTATAGAACAAGCCACTTTACTAGATAAAAAATATAAAGGTTTTACAAGAAATGGTGCACTACTTTCAGACGAAAAGAAAATCCGTTTACGAGAAATCGATACCGAATTAGCAAAACTTTCATTAACATTTGGCGAAAATGTTTTAGCCGAAACTAACAATTTTCAATTACATCTTACTAACGAAGAAGACTTAAAAGGTTTGCCAGAAGGTGCCAAAGAAGCTGCAGCCGATTTAGCAAAATCAAAAAATGAAACAGGATGGATTTTCACGTTAGATTTTCCAAGTTATATTCCGTTCGTAACCTATATTGAAAACAGAGAATTAAGAAAAAAAATGGCGATTTCGTATGGAAAAAAAGCCTTTCAGAATAACGAATACAACAACGAAGAAATTACCAAAAAAATTGTAGCTCTTCGTCATGAACGCGCTAATTTATTAGGTTACGAAACACATGCGCATTTTGTTTTAGAAGAACGAATGGCGCAAAATCCAACAAAAGTTTTAGCTTTTTTAAATGATATTTTAGAAAAAGCCAAACCCGCAGCGAAAAAAGAATTTGAACAATTATCTGCTTTTGCGAAAGATTTAGACGGAATTGAGCAATTAGAAAAATGGGATGGTGCCTATTATTCTGAAAAATTAAAACAAAAATTATTCAATTTGGATGACGAAGTGTTGAAACCGTATTTCAAATTAGAAAACGTTTTAAACGGAGCTTTTACAATCGCTGAAAAGCTTTTCGGATTAACTTTTAACGAAGTGTTTGATATTGATAAATACCATCCAGATGTACAAACGTTTGAAGTTTTAGATGAAAATAAGAATTTAGTTGCGATTTTTTACACCGATTTCTTCCCAAGAAAAGGTAAACGAAATGGCGCTTGGATGACATCTTTCAAACCTCAATATATTAAAGGAGGAAACAACGAAAGACCACATGTTTCGAATGTATGTAATTTTACGCCACCAACTGCAACCAAACCTTCTTTATTAACTTTTAATGAAGTAACAACTTTATTCCACGAATTCGGACACGGTTTGCATGGCATGTTAGCGAATACAACTTATCCAAGTTTGTCTGGAACTTCCGTGTTTTGGGATTTTGTAGAATTGCCTTCACAAGTAATGGAAAACTGGTGTTACGAACCAGAGGCGCTGGCTTTATTTGCGAAACATTATGAAACGGGAGAAATTATTCCGCAAGAATATGTAGAGAAAATTAAAGAATCTGCGAGTTTCTTAGAAGGAATGGCTACATTACGTCAGTTAAGTTTCGGCTTGTTAGACATGGAATACCACGGAAAAAATCAAATTATTGAAAATGTAAAAACGTTTGAAAAACAAGCAATGGGCGACACTTCTTTATATCCTGATGTTGCTGAAAACTGTATGAGTGTTTCTTTCTCACATATTTTTCAAGGTGGTTATTCTTCAGGATATTACAGTTACAAATGGGCAGAAGTTTTAGATGCCGATGCGTTTGCGTATTTCCAAGAAAAAGGCATTTTTAATAAAGAAGTCGCTACGAAATTTAAAGAAAACGTATTATCAAAAGGTGGAACGGATCATCCAATGACTTTGTACAAACAATTTAGAGGTCAGGAACCGAAACCTGATGCGTTGTTGAAACGTGCTGGGCTTCTATCTTAATCAACACCAACCCTCATAGAGTTCAAAACTCTATGAGGGTTTTCTCTTTCAAATAACCTTTTTAAAACAAACTTTCATTTTTTTTTGAAAGTTTAAAAACTTTTATATACCTTTGTATCATCAAATAAGATAATCTACAAGATGGAGTTCAAAGAAGCTAAAAATAAATTCGTACAAACTTGGGGAGCATTAGGTTCTCAATGGGGAATTAACAAAACGATGGCACAAATCCACGCGTTGTTAATGGTTTCTAGCGAAGCCGTTTCTATGGAAGACATTATGGAAGAATTGCAAATTTCTCGTGGAAATGCTAGTATGAATATTCGTTCTTTGATGGATTGGGGAATTGTGTATAAAGAATACAAAGCAGGAGAAAGAAGAGAATTTTTCACCGCAGAAAAAGACTTGGACGAATTAGCCGTAAAAATATCCAGAGAAAGAAGTAAAAGAGAAATCAAACCCGCTTTAAAAGTATTAAAAGAAGTGTCTTCTATTTCTGCCAACACCACTTCTGAAGAAAAACATTTCGTAGATCAAACTAAAAAATTATATGATTTCGTATTAAAAGCGGATAATGTTTTAGATAAAATTACCGAATACAAAGACAATTGGTTGGCACAGATTTTTATGAAGTTTATGAAGTAACAATTAAAAAAAATTTAATCAAAACTTTCAATTTTTTCTGAAAGTTTAAAAATAAAGAAAATTATGAAAAACATTGCAAGGATAAATAACGTAGCATTTGGAATATGCATTTTGCTAAGTATAACAATCTATTTAACGATTATTGCTTTACCAATTTTAGGGCTTATACAAATAATTTCAGCTTTGTTGATTTCTTTTAAAATAAAAGAAAAAACAAAAGATTTAAAAACAAACATCTCAATATATTGGGTTTTAGCGCTTTCAAATTTGCTATTAATGCATTTAAATTCTGATATGCTATTTAATAATGATTACAGTTTATACATTTTTATAATCATCCCAATAGCAATCGCCATATACTTTTTATACATCTGTAATACATTAATAAAACTATGAAAACACTTGAAAACCAAACCTTACTTTACGACGAAGATTGTCCACTATGCCGAGTCTATACAAAAGGATTCATAAAAGCAGGTATGTTAGACGAAAATGGAAAAAAACCATATTGTCAATTAACTGAAGAGGAGCAAAATTTCATTGATATAAAACGCGCATCAAACGAAATTGCCTTAGTTGACAAAGAATACAAAACTGTATTGTATGGAATTGACAGTTTATTAAAAGTAATTGGATATTCATTTCCATGGATGGAAAAAATTGGAAATTGGAAAACGATAAATATTCTATTAAAAAAACTTTATTCTTTTATTTCTTACAACCGAAAAGTCATTATGCCTAGTAAGAAAAAAGAGGCAACCAAATTAGAATGTATTCCGGATTTCAATATAAAATATCGCATTTTTTATATCGTATTCGCTACCATAATTACGATTTTCACTTTGTATAAATGTGCTCAAATTATAACTATTTTACCAAAAGCTTCAATTACTAGAGAAATTATTTTAGCAGTTGGTCAAATTGGTTTTCAACTTCTATTTTTAACTAAAGTAGACAAAAAAACAAACCTCAATTATATTGGAAATTTAATTACAATATCTTTATTGGGAACTATTATTTTATGCCCAATAATTATACTTTCATCAATAATTGAATTGCCTCAATTTTTTATGATAACTTGGTTCGGAATGACTGTTTGTATAATGATTGCAGAGCATTTCAGAAGAATTAATATTCTTGAGTTACCAAAATACCTAACCTTAACTTGGATTTTATATCGAATTATCGCTCTTATAATTATCTTAAATATTTGAAAATGAAAAAACTTATCATAGCAGCAGGAACTGGATTTTTAGGTCAGGTTTTAGTGAACCATTTCAAAGATTATTTTGATGAAATTGTAATTCTGACTAGAGGAAAATCTGAAATTAAAAACAATATCAAATACGTAAATTGGAATGCCAAATC
>MGWJ01000037.1 GCA_001800945.1 Flavobacteria bacterium RIFCSPLOWO2_12_FULL_31_7 | reverse complement strand
GAGAAACAGAAACTGTAGCATTTCCTGTACCATCTAATAAAACCGTTTGATTCGTTGAACCATCTGAATATGTAATTGTAGCATTAGCAGTTCCTGAAAAAGCTAAACTTGCTGAAGAACCTGAACAAATTGTAGTAGTTCCTGTAAAACTTGTGGCTACAGGTCGAGCTACAACTCGTAATAAAAAGGATTTGGATGTATCAAAAACTGCAGTATCAGAATTTTGAACAACTCTTATATATATCGTTTGTGGATTTGAAATGTTTAAGTAAGCATTTGTTGGAGAAATAGCTCCGGTACCTGCATCTGCAGCGAGTTGAGACAAATGATACGTAACGGTATAATCAGCAGGATTTAAAGGACCTAAAACTACAGGTGTTTGAACATCTAAATTAAAAATCTCTACACCATCATTACTAGCATCATCACATAAAACTAAATCTGATGGTTGAACTGTTGGAATTGTACAAACACCATAAATCACATTAAATGTTACATATTCCGGACAAGAAACTAACTCATTAATCACTTTAGCAATTATTTGTGTAGTTCCTACAGCTGCGGTAAAAGTTCCACCAAAAATTAGGTTATCTGAAGTTTGTGCATCAGCTAATGAAAAGTAATACTCCACCACATGAATCCCAGGATCTAAACTTCCTAAAATGGCACTATTTTGAGAAGTTAAATTTACATTAGGATTACAAACAACCATATCAGCAGGTGTATTAGTACCAAGTCCAGTATAATATTCCACCACAATACAATCTGTTTGTAAACAACTTCCCCCACCTGAAACACTCGCATTAACACAATAAGTACCTGGTTGACTAATCGTAAGTGAAGGCGCGTCAATATTTAAATCAACCCCATCTCGAGTCCAAACAAAATCAAAAGTAGCCGCATCCAAACCTGTACTTACTACTCTTGTATCACCAGCACAAACTCCAGCATTATTTATAATTAGCAAATCATAATTATCTGTTTCACCACCACCAACAGGATGAGTTAAATCCGCCACCCCAACATTAAAACTTCCACCTTCTATAAATACTGCGGAATCATATTGAGTGTCATTATAATCTCCAATTACTAATTTTATAGTATAATTATGATTAGGAATTACCGTTGCAGATGCTTTCATTGGAACAGTGTAACCTCTCATATTCATTCTCGTATTTGGCAAAGGCGCACCTACACCACTTAAATTATACTTATCAAAATAAGTTGGATTTACAGAAGAACAAGTATCATTATGAGCAGCATCACGAATACTTGTAACCGAAACAGGTGTACTTGTAGCAG
Organism: Flavobacteria bacterium RIFCSPLOWO2_12_FULL_31_7; assembly: GCA_001800945.1. Taxonomy (GTDB): domain Bacteria; phylum Bacteroidota; class Bacteroidia; order Flavobacteriales; family Flavobacteriaceae; genus Flavobacterium. Next base: position 9,015 of record MGWJ01000037.1, on the reverse strand, counting down.
GGATTACAGCCAAATTTTGAGGTGGTGTACCAGCTGTAATGTCAGTCAGAACAAATGCAAAAACATCTCCAAAAGTACATTGATATTGGCCGTATTCGTTGGAAGCGAAAATAAAATTAAAACTGAAATTATCTGTAAATGGCGTGAAATTAAACTTAACAAAAGACACATCGTTAATGGAACCCGTATTTCCGTTTGCTTGACTTATTCCAAGAAGTTCAGCATCTCCAGTTGAAGAACAAACAGAACTTAAATTAGTGTCCGTACAGACCCCTGAAGAAAAATTAGCATTCCCAGATCTTATAATCATACCATCTTGAAAAGGGAAATCTACTGGAGAACCAGTATAAGAAAAATAACCAATTCCACAGTTTCCTTGAGTTTGGAAATTACTAACTTGAGCACAAGGTGAATTGATTAACACATTCTGAACCAATTGAGGTACAGTGTATACGGTTGTGTTTACATTTATTGATTGGGAAAACAATATTCCACTAAAAAACAATAATAAAACAGATAAAGTACTTTTTTTCATTTTGTTTGTGTTGTAGTTATGTTGTTGTTATGTTAACAAAATTATAATATTCAAATATATGACTTTACTTTATTCAATGTTTGTATCTTTGCAAAAAAAGGACTAGAAATGAGCAGAATATCGATAAAAATCACAAATAATACGTCGATTGTTAAATTTGAACTAGAGGATTTTATTACTCGAAACCAAAATTTCGAATTTAAGAACATTGACGAAACGCAAAACTCACCATTAGCGAAACAATTATTTTACCTTCCATTTGTAAAATCAGTTTACATTTCAGGAAATTTCATTGCAATTGAAAAATTTTCAATCGTAGAATGGGAAGATGTTCAGGATGAAGTAGCCCAGCAAATTGAAGATTTTATTGCTAAAGGCGGAAAAATTATTTTAGAAGAAGCAACAGCTAAAAAAAATCCAATTACCATTTACGCAGAATCTACTCCAAATCCTGCAGTAACAAAGTTCGTAGCAAATAAAAAACTAACGAATACTGCGGTAGAATGTAAAAATATCGATGAAACTAAAGCCTCTCCGTTAGCAAAAGATTTATTTAGTTTTCCTTTCGTGAAAGAAGTATTTATTGATGAAAATTATATTTCAATTACGAAATACGACATTGCAGAATGGGGCGATATTACCTTAGAATTACGCACCTTCTTGAAACAATATTTAGAACAAACTGATTTAGTTGTTGATGAAAGTTTAATTGAGAAAACAGATAACTTCAAAATCAAACAAGATGAATTTTTTGATAATCTAGATGTCACTTCTCAAGAAATCATTAATATTTTAGAAGAATATGTAAAACCTGCCGTACAAAGTGATGGTGGAAACATTACATTTAATTCGTATGACGAAACAACTAATGTAGTGAAAGTAACTTTACAAGGTGCTTGTAGTGGTTGTCCATCTTCTACATTTACTTTAAAAAACGGAATTGAAAACATGTTGCGAGACATGCTAAAAAACAATACAATTATTGTGGAAGCGATGAACGGCTAACTTCATAACTTAATGATTATGAATTCATAAGCTATCGATTTAACCAAAAGGATAATCGTAATTTTATCTTTTGAAATGATATATTTCGTACCTTTAAGTTTCAATTTTAAAATTAAAGGTTATGGCAGTTTTAAAAGTTATCGAAATTTTATCGAGTTCAAGTGTAAGTTGGGAAGAAGCAACCAAAAAAGCAGTTTCAAAAGCTTCTAATACATTAAAAAATATACGTTCCGTGTATGTACAAGAACAAAGTGCAGCAGTGGTAGACGATGAAGTAACAGAGTTTAGAGTAAATTTAAAAATTACTTTCGAGTTAGATTAATGAACTTCAAAAAATAACAAAAAAGCGTTCTAAATTTAGAGCGCTTTCTTTATTTTAGATGAATTTGCAAAAAACAAGAGAGCTGCTTTAACCCAAAACAGCCCTCTTTACATCCTAACCAATCAAAATATTATAACGAAAGTTAAAATAAGAATTTTACTCCAAGTCTTAAACCACCAACATTTCTTGAACCCGGATTTAAATCGAATGGATTCGCATTGAAACTGAAGTCACTTGTACTTTCTCCAACATTTGGATTTCTTGAAGTTGAAGTCAAATTAACTAATGAAAAAGAAGTTTCAATTGTCATCCATTTATTAATCACACAATCAATACCTGGTGCAATGTCTAAACCAATTGAACTCGTTTTATCACTTGATAATTTGTCTTCCCCAAATGTTAAAGGTAAAGAAGCTTGTCCGAAAAGGAAAAATTTCCCTCCAATTCCCCAGTATTTTCTAACTAATGGCTGAATAATTACTGCAGAAGATTCAGCTGTTGTAGCACCACCAAGAGTAGTAGTTGTTTGTGAATTAATAACTCCAACTCCTAAACCAATTGTTGTTGTTGGCGCAACAAAATATCCCACTACTGGAACAATTGTATTTGATTTAGTCTCACTTACTCCGTTATCTGTTGAAGAAAACGCTAATTGACCTGCAACCCACCAAGTTCCTTGTAAACCTTTATTTTCTTCTTGTGCATTTGCGTTTAATCCTAACAATGCAATACTTGCTAATAATAATTTTTTCATGTTATGTTTAGTTTTAAAATTATAAGACAAATTTATAAGCATAAAACCAGATAAAAACTGACATAAATCATAGTTCAGTTTATTTATTTGTGCAATCAATTGCTTTCCTATAACTTTTGAAAAAACTGTTATTTTTATTTAAAAACACGCCTATTAAAACAAACAATTTATACTTTTGCAAAAAAAATAAAATGGAGTTTCAAACCTATACCAACACTATAAAAGACTTACTATTCAATTATTCGCCAAAAGTTGCTATGGCATTACTTATTTTATTTGGCGGATTATGGTTTACAAGTTTCATCACTAAAACAGCCAAAAAAATAATGACCAAAAGAAACGTAGAAATTACGTTAACGAACTTTTTGGGGAATATTATTTTTTGGACCTTAAGAATCATGCTTTTCATCACTGTAATTTCAAAATTAGGCGTTGAAACTTCTTCTTTTGTAGCTATTTTAGGAGCTGCAGGTTTAGCAGTTGGATTATCTTTGCAAGGTTCGTTATCTAATTTTGCTGGAGGAATTTTAATAATATTGTTCAAACCGTTTCGAGTAGGCGATACCATTGAAGTACTAGGCGAACAAGGAAGTGTTGCGGAAATTTTAATTTTTTCAACAAAAATGATTACATCAAACAACCAAGTGGTTTATATTCCGAACGGGATTTTATCTAACGGAAAAATAAAAAATCACAGTCAATTAAGCACCAGACGTGTAGATATTGAAATCATCACAAACTATACTTCAGATGTGTCAGACATTAAAAACAAAATTGCTACAATTATCCAACAACATCCTTTGGTATTAAAAGATCCAAAAGCTGCTGTTTTTATCAATAATTTCACAGAAACATCAATTCACTTTAGCGCCAGAGTTTGGACAGAAAACGCCCATAACATGCAAGTCAAATCCGATATTTTAGAACAGTGTAAGGATTTGGTGAAAATTTAGATTTATTTTTTAATCTCATTTCAATTCTCCTCTTTTAGAGGGAAAGTATTGCGAAGTGTATTTTACTTAGAATTTACACTTTCTTAGTCAACATCACAAAATCTTTCAGATAAAAAGGTTCAAAATACGCTACATCTTCAAACTGATTGTTTTGGAATTTTTGAAAAGAAACTGATGCCATTTCATTTGCCGATGGAAATTCTAATTCCGGATAATACTGAAACTTAGCATCAGTTAAAACATCTTTAAATTTCATAGCACCATCACCAATTAAATACATGGTTTGCTGAATATCTTGATAACTGGTTTCATCAATAATTTCAGCTTTAGTTTCTCTTATTTTGTTGAAATTTGTATCGAAAAAAGCACCAAACACTTCCATTCTTCGGGCATCAATCATTGGGACGATAATTCCATCTGATACAGAAATTTTTCTGGCTAATAATTCTAAAGTATCCACAGCAATTAACGGAACTGATAAAGCATAACACAAACCTTTTGCAGCAGAAACGCCAATTCGTAAGCCCGTATAAGAACCTGGACCTTGACTTACAGCAATCGCACTTAAATCTTGTAATTTCAAATTCGTTTCTAAAAATAATTCTTCTATAAAAACATGTAACTTTTCGGCATGAGAAAAATTTTGAGTTGCAATTTCTCTTATAGCTAACGTTTTTCCATCTTTTGCTAAAGCTACAGAACAATTTTTAGTTGCGGTTTCTATATTCAGAATTAATGCCATTTTTATTGTATTTTAGTATACAAAGAAACAAAAAAAGACACAATTTCTTGTGTCTTTTTTTAATCAAAATCAAATCAATTCATAACTAACTTTTCTCTTCTTTTGCTTTTTTCTCTTTATCGGATTTAGTTTCCAAGCGTACTTTATCATTTGGCATCAACTCTTTTGAAACTAAAGTATAAGGTCCGGTGATAATTTCATCACCTTTTTTCAATCCAGATAAAATTTCAATATTGGTATCATCTTGAATTCCAGTTTTCACTACTCTAATTTTCGCTTTGTCACCCACTTTGACGAAAACACATTCGAATTTAATATCTTTTTTAGGTGCTTTTCCTTTTTTCTCTGCTTCTTCTTTTTCAATTTCAGCCACAATATCTTTCTTAGTTGAAGTTGTATCATCTTTTATTACGATGGCACTAATTGGCACACCTAAAACATTTATACTTCTTTTAGTTTCAATATCCACAGTAGCAGTCATTCCTGGACGGAAAGGCGAATAACTCACAGGTTTACCTTCTAATAAATCTTGGTACGATTCTTTTACTAATCTTACCTTAACTTTAAAATTAGTCACTTGATCTGCTGTTAATCCTGTTGTAGCTGAGTTTGAAATACTCGTTACAATACCATCAAATTTTCTTTTTAAATACGCATCCACTTCAATTTTAGCCGAATCACCAATACTTACTTTTACGATGTCATTTTCATTTACGTCTACTTCAACTTCCATATTGTTTAAGTTGGCAATACGCATCATTTCTGTTCCTGCCATTTGTTGCTGACCTAAAACTCTTTCGCCCAATTCGATATCTAATTTAGAAATCGTTCCATCTGCTGGCGCGAAAATAGTAGTTCTTTTTAAGTTATCGCTAGCTTCTGTTACGTTGGCCGAAGCAGATTTCATTTGATAATATGCTGATTGTTTACTCGCTACTGCCACTTCATAAGCCGAAACAACTTTATCCCATTCTGAACGTGAAATCACACCTTTATCGAATAATTTTTTATTTCTATCGTAATTAGCTTTTGCTTCTTTCACTTGTGCATCGGCTTGACTCACGCCAGCTTTTGAAGTAGATAAAGACGCTACTGTTCTATCAACACCTGAAGTATAAATATCTGGATTAATTTTTACTAAAAGTTGTCCTTTTTTAACTTCTTGTCCTTCTTTTACATTTAAAGCTATAATTTCACCTGAAACTTCTGGCATAATTTTAATTTCAACTTCTGGTTGAATTTTACCTGTTGCCGAAACCGTTTCTACAATAGTCATTGTTTCTGCTTTAGAAACTTCAACCACTTTACCGTCGTCGTTATTTCCAATTTTTCCTGATTTTTTCAGAACAATTAATAGTGCTACAACTGCAACTACACTTCCTAAAATGATAAATAATTTTTTTCTTGACATGGCTTTATTGTTTTTCTATAAGTGGAATTCCGAAATAAAATTCTAAAATTTTAATTCTAAAAATATAATCATACTTGGTTCTTAATACTTCTGATTGTGCGTTTACAAAAGCTGTTTGTGATTGGTTATAATCAAAAACATTCATCATCCCAATTTCATATCTGTCTTTTGCATATTGCATGGCTAATTCACGAGCTTTTTCAATTTGTAATGCCGCTTCATAACTTTCTTTGGCTGCTTTTGTATCGGTATAAGCTGTAAAAACATTACGCTCAATATCTAATTCTTGTTGACTTTTTGCTAGTTTGCTTCTTTCTAAAGCCACTTTACTTCTTGCAACATTATTTCGAACTGCAAATCCGTTAAAAATTGGAATATTTAATGATAAACCGAAATTTTGACCTTTATTAGTATCAAACTGATCAAATATTGGTTTCGGACTTGTTATTACTGGATTCCCATTTACAATATCAAAACCATTCGAATTCGAAGCTCTTGTATTGAAACCATAAAAAGCAGATAAACTTGGCAAATACGCTCCTTTAGCAATTGAAATATCTTTCTCTGCAATAGCTAAATTTGCTTGTGCAATTTTAAGTTCTGTTCTGTTTTCTTTTGCTTTTGCTATAACTGCTTCTGGAGTTTCACTTAAAATAGTGGACAACATAGTTGGCATATCTTCATCGGACACATCAAAATTTTGAAAATCTTGAATTTGAAGCAATTGCGCTAAACTTAATTTTGACAACAATAAGGCGTTTTCCGCAACAATAATACGTTGTTTTCCAGAAGCCAACGTAGCTTGAATATCTAACAAATCCCCTTTTGGAACATTTCCGGCATCAACCAATTCCACCGTTCTTTCATACTGTTTGGTATCTAAAAGATTTTGCTCTTTTTGAACTTTTAAATTCTCTTTATTAAATAAAATTTGCAAATAAGCATTCGCTACGTTTAAGGCAATATCTTCTTGCATTTTAGTCAATTGATATTGAGATGCAATTATTGATAAATTGGCTTTTCTTAACTGATTCACATTTTGCAAACCTTTAAAAATATCCACATTTGCATTTAAATTCGCAGAGGTAAACTGAGTGGTTTGATTTTCAAGTAAACCCGTTGTAATATTCTGATTTAAACCAATATTCCAAGAATGTGATCCAGATGCGTTTAAAGATGGTAAAAAATTACCAATCGCATCTTTTTTAGAAATGGCTGTAGTTTGTAAATCTAATTCCGATTGTTTTATGGAAATATTATTCTTGATGGCGTGATTGATACATTCTTTTAAAGTCCATTTTTTTTCTTGGGCAAAAGAAGCAACACTTACAAAAAATAATACAAAAACTATTTGTACTGATTTCATTATTATAATTGTTTTTCCTATTTGACCGATTTTTTAAAAAATTGTTACACTTTACAATTAAAATTTTACTTTTATACCAGAAAACACTTTGTCTTATGTATTTTATTTAAACAATATTTAAAAGCACTTTGCGTTTTCTCCAAGTATCCATTTTAAACTCGCATAATACCATTTATAATGAATTTAAAAATTAAAATTTTGCTTTTTGGACTCTTAAATATTGGCCTTTTTAGTTGTAGTTCTTCCAAAAGAATTGACACCATTAAACCGGAAGCTTCGGATAATGCTCCAATGGTTTACAGTAATAAAACGTCACTAATTTCTATGCCAATGGAAGTTAGCATGAAAGAAATCGAGTATCATTTAAACAAAAACTTAAAAGGTTTAATTTATAACGATTCCATATTGAATGACGACAAAACTGAAATGAAAATTTGGAAAACATCTGATATTAAATTAGTTGAAAGAAATGGTGAAATTGTATCCGTTATTCCTTTAAAAATTTGGGCAAAAATCAAATATGGAACTGAATTTATGGGTTTAAACGATACGAGAGAAATCAACTTAAACGGAACCATTACCTTAAATAGTAAAGCGAATTTCGCAAATTGGAAACTCAACACAACTTCTAAAATTGAAGATTTTGAATGGAGCGAAAGTCCAAGTATTTTAGTAGCTGGAAAAAATGTTCCGATTACGTATATTATCAATCCAACTTTATCTATTTTCAAAGGAAAAGTAGCTAGAATGATTGACGAAGCCATTAATAAAAGTTGCGATTTCAAAGAACAAGTAATGGATGTTTTAGAAACTATTTCTACTCCATTTTTAGCGAATGAAACCTATGAAACTTGGTTTAAATTAGTACCGAATGAGATTTATAGCACAAATGCTGTTTTGAGTCATTCTAAAATTACCATGAATTTAGGCATGAAATGTATCATGCAAACTTTAATCGGACAAAAACCAAAAACCGGATTTGACAGAACTAAAATTATTTCTAAAGCAGTTAGTAAAATTCCATCCGACTTTAATGCTTCGGTTGCAGCGGTTTCTACCTATGAAAGTGCGAGTCGAATTATGACTAAAAATTTCATGGGTCAGGAATTTGGTTCGGGAAAAAGAAAAGTAACCGTTCAGAAAGTAGATTTATGGTATAAAGATGGTAAAATGATTATTGCTTTAGACCTATTAGGTTCGGTAAACGGAACGATTTATTTAACAGGAATTCCAAAATACAATTCGGAAACCAAAGAAATTTATTTTGAAGAGATGGATTATGTTTTAAACACCAAAGGCATTTTAACCAGAACGGCAAATTGGTTGTTACAAGGTATGATTTTAAACAAAATTAAAGAAAACTGCAGATATTCTATTAAACCAAATTTAGAGGATGGTAAGAAAAATATGTTGCCTTATTTAACGAATTATTCTCCTATGAAAGGTGTATTTGTAAACGGAAAACTAAATGATTTTGTATTCGAAAAAATGGAATTGACTGAAAAAGGAATTGTAGCGTTTATCACTTCAACCGGAACTATGAAAATTACGATTGACGGAATGGACTAGAAGCTGGAAGTCTGAAGTAAAAATAAAATATCCACAACGTTTGTCACGCCGAAAGCGTCACATACTAATTACAAAAACTATTGAAACCCCTTCAGGGTGACAAGTTTGTGTTTTATTTGCCGAAAAACTTGAAACACGAATAAAAAATCCCGTTCTAAAAATTAGAACGGGATTTTTTTATTATTCAGAAGAAACTTGTTCTTTCTTTTTTTGTTTTAATCGCCATACTGCGTAAAAAACGCCTGCAACTAAAATATAAGGTATAGCCATCAAATACACAATTCCGTCGTTAACACCTTCTGCTGCAGCTTTGTTTGCTTCATTTTGTAGGGAAGCTCGACACATAGCACATTGAGCA
>MGWJ01000036.1 GCA_001800945.1 Flavobacteria bacterium RIFCSPLOWO2_12_FULL_31_7 | reverse complement strand
ACTATATAAATCATTGTTTTTTTTAAAATTTGGATTTTTTACTCCGTAGCTGACTTTTGTTAATGTTTTGCAATTTATTAAGAGAATAAATAGCAATAAAGATTGAATTTTTTTCATATAATTTTAATTGTTTTTTGCATCAATTTTTAAATCTTCCCAATTTGTAGTACTATTCAATAGATTCTGCATTTCGCATATATTTTCTGGATTTATTGCTATGTTATTTACAGAAATTATTTCGTCGTTAATTTTGAATTTTTTTGTTTTGTTACTTTTAAATCCTATAATTAGTTTTCCATTTAAATTTAAAACTTGTAAGTCTTTAGGAATAGTTAATTTATCCTCAAAAGGATTTTTGTTTTTTTGTATATATATTTTCTTGTTTTTAAAGTCTAAAAGCCAATTAAATTTATTTATAAATTTCATTCCCATTGTATTTGTTTTGAACGGGTTTAACGATATAATATTTTGGTTTTCAATTGGAAAATAAAAATTATTAAAAGCAATGTTTTGGTATGATTTTATTTTTTGAATAGAAAATCCATTAAAATTACCTATGATCATTTGTCCTTCATAATCAGGAGTAAGATTTATAAACTCATTTTCTTTTATTAGTAAGTTGCTGTTATTTCCAGTGTCAAATAGAAAATTTATTTTTTTATTGTTAAGCGTGATGGGTAAATATATTTTTTTATTAAGTTTTTGAATTTTTCCATCAGTTTCAAAATATCCATTTTTATTACAATTTTCGTTTAAAACTTCAATAGTATTATTATCAAAGTTTAATAAAACAGTTTTGTCTGAGTTTATAAAATTATCTATTCCAATAATTCCAATTTCTTTATCCAGAAGATTATCTTTAGAGCATTTTATGACATTTTTTTGGGATGTACTTAGTTTATAATATGATAAAAGGATTTTTTTAGAATCAAAAATTTCGGACTTAATTTCATCGGTTTTAACTTTATAAGCTTCAATAGTTGTTCCGCTCGCATTTGTTAAACTTCTTGTTTTTTTTAAGTTTTCTTTAGATTTAATTTTTTTTAAGTATAAACTATCTGTAATTATGGATCCTGTTGCTCCAGTATCAAATAAAAAATAACCTTTTTCATTATTGACCGTAACTTCTAGCAAAGGTTTGTTATCCTTTATGATCATGTTCTGTTTCCCGAATTCATTTAATGTATATTCTTGTTCGCTGAATTCTTGGAATGATTTGCAAGAAGTAATAATAAGTAGTAATGGTAAAAGTTGTTTTTTCATAATTAAATGTTTTTATTTAGGAGGTTGTTTTATACAACCTCCTTTTTGTTTTATTAGCACAAAGTGGTGAACAAACATATTATTTCAATAATTTCATCTTTATGTCCCCAAACCCAATTCCATGCATTAGATAGCCATTTGCAACATGCTACTCTTGAGTCTAACATATTTTGACCAAACTTCGTTTTTTCGATGATTTCATTTCCAAAAACTTTAATAGCTCCTTCTTTCGCATCTTTACTGTCTTTTAAAAAATAGTATGCATCAGCCATTTCTTGTCCGTTGTAAGTCTTAAGTATTTCATTTTCAGTTGTATTTTTTTCTAAAAATGAATGGGCTTTTCTTAGTAAATTGTCTCCAGTTGTAGGAATTGTTGAATTTGTATTTCCTGCTAGAATTACATTTGTAAAGTCTTTATATGTCATTCCTGATTTATAATTTGGTTTTAAATCATTAACAAGACTAACCATTGATTTTGAAAGCTGTAGTCTTAAATCTTCATTTGTAATTGTTTGCGCATTTCCACTAACACTCAACATAACTGTGGCAATTAAGCCAAATAACATTTTTTTCATTATATTTGTTTTTTTAAAATTAACTGCAGTCAACTTTAGTACGCCAATACTATTTAAAAGTTTGACTGCTTTTTTTATAGTTGGAATTTTAATATTAAAAGTACAGCCAACTTTCTCTCTACTCCTAATAAACAGTTTTTAAGAAATCTGATAATTCTTTTTTAGTTCGTCATTTTTAACTTGCAAGTTTTTGTTTTCAGAACATGACAAAGAAATGGGATTTGTGTGATATGAAGCAAATTTTGTATGTCTGTATTCATGAATTTCGACTCGAATTTCATGAATTATTTTTGTTTTTAGCTGTAAGTCGTTGATTTTTAGTTTGTTATTTTTTGAAAGAATAATACTCCAAAAATGTTAAATAATCATTACTTTTGGTTTTTTTAAAGAAAATCCAAAAATATGAGCAAATATTTATGCAAATACCTTTTATTTATTATCCTATTATCTCCTTTTCTTCGAGCGCAAAATAAGAAGTCCAACTTGGAGTCATTGTCTTATGATGAGTTAAAAGAAGTATTTTTTAGGAATGAAGGCAAAATTGAAATTCAAAAAAAATATGCTAGAGCCTTTTTGAGTAAAGCAAAAAAAGAAAATAATTCTCCTAAGATCGCTCGAGGGTATTACTATTATTCTTTATTATATGATGATGTTAGAAAAATCATTTATTTTGATAGTATAATTAATAATGTAAAATTTCCAGCTAGTGAAAAGAATTATCCATTTGTAATATTTCTTGAAAAAGGACATTTTCTATCTAAACAACATAGATACAAAGAAGCGATTAATAATTATTTAATAGTTCAAAATTTGGCTTTTTCTAAAAATATTACTTATTTTTATAGAGCAAAATATGCTATTGCTGTTTTGAAGTCGGAGAAAATGGGAGAAGTTGTAGAGGCTCTTCCATTATATAGAGATTGTTATCAATTCTACAAGGAGCAAAAAAATAACCCAGATTTAGCATTTGCATATGAAGCTTCTATCTTTGGTTTGGCGGACACATTTAAAGCCTTAAAAAATAGAGATAGTGCAAGTTACTATAATAAATTGGGATATAATGGGACAAAGAAATCTAAAAATGAATTTTTAAATAATATTTTTATTTTAAACGAAGGAGCTAATCATGTATTAGAGAATAATTTTAATGCAACTTTAGATAGTGTATCAAAAGCATTACCGGTTATGATTAAGCATAAAGATAAAATTAATATTTTGGCTTCATACTATTACATGGCTAAGGCATATCAAGGTTTGAATTTAAATTTAAAGGCTTTAGAAAATTATATTAAGGTTGATTCTTTGTATAGATCAAATTCAATTATTTTACCTGAATTTTCTGATGGTTATAAATTCATTATCGATTATTATAAAGATAAAGGAGATAAAGAAAATCAATTAAAATATTTAACTACTTATCTTGAAATTCAAAATCAATTTCAGAAAGAATACAAAGAATTATCAGTAAAACTTAAAAATGATTATGATTTGCCAAACTTGGTAAAAGAAAAAGAATCATTAATAAATTCTTTAAGAAAAGATGAACAAAAATATTTTTGGATAATAATTCTTTTGATTGGCTTAGCATTTTTTTTTGTGTCAATTAGTATTTATCAGAATAGACAAAAGAAAAAGTATAAATTAAACTTTGAAAAAATTATTAATCAAACTCCAAAACCTGAAATTCTTCATGAAGTAACTACAAATCAATTACAAGCTAGAGAAATCAACCTTCCAAGTAGTTTGGTAAAAGAATTAAATGATAAATTAAGCAAGTTTGAAAAGAACAAACAATATAAGAACGCAAATATTAGCATTCAATTTTTGGCTAATGAGTTTGCCACAAATACAAAATATTTGTCGTTATTTATTAATGTATATAAAAATAAAACATTTATTAATTATGTTAATGATTTGAGAGTTGATTTTATTGTTGAAGAATTAAAGAAGAGTAAAAGTTTGCGAAAATATACGATTGCTGCATTAGCAGAAGAAGCTGGATTTAATACTGCGGAATCTTTTTCTAACGCTTTTTACAGAAGAACTGGCATTAAACCCTCGTTTTTTGTTAAAGAATTGAATGGTTGTTAAGTTGTTGTCTATGAGATTTTTATATTATAAAATTATCGAAATTCTTGAATTTCGAGAAGTATAATTTTATTATTTCATATTCAAATTTTAGGTTTGCAGCTTAATTTTTAAAACACATAAAATGAAAAAAGAAAAAAAATTCACTTTGGAGAAACTTCAAGTTGCAAAGTTGAAAAATTTGAAGCAAATTATCGGAGGAAATAATACAACTAATGGTGGTAATGACGATACCGTTTTTACTACTACTGGAGGAGACGGGACAATTAATGATAGACAAGGCTCAAGTGGATGTGGTAATTAATAAATTATGTTTTATATTTTGAGAATAGTTATTCAAGTAATTGTATTTGTTTTTGTCCTTTCATCTTGTACTTCAAAGAAAAAAACAATATGTTACTCTAAATTCTATGAAGAAAATTGGCATCATTCAGATTTTGAAAAAGACAAAATCCTCGGTTTATCATTGCAAAAATTATATAATGAAAATAAAATTACAAAGAATTCAAATTCGATAATTGTTGCAGTTTTAGATACTCAAATCGATTTAAATCATGAAGATTTAATAGGGCAAATTTGGGCTAATAAAAATGAAATACCAAACAATAATCTTGACGATGATAAAAATGGTTATATTGATGATGTCAATGGTTGGAATTTTGTAGGAAAGCCAAATGGTAGTTATTTTTCGTATGGGAATTTTGAATATACAAGAGTAGTAAAAAAATGGGATACTTATTTTAAAAACAGAAAATCTGTTAGTAAAGATTCTTCAGATATATTTGAAGAGTATAAAACTGCTAAGGTTAAACTTGATAAGTCTATTTTGTATTACATAGGTTGGAAAAGTTCATTAGATTTTAGGATTAAACATTATAAATTGGTTGAAGATACAATTACTCATTTTTTTCCAAAAAAGGATTATACAATTTCAAAATTAGATAGTTTGTATAAAAAATATAAAATTAATGATAAAACTTTTAAGCAAAGGCGTGACGATGGTGATTTTGATTTAGGAGCTCTTATATCTTATAAAAAAATTGATTTAGAATTAGGTGATAAGAGCATTGAAAATCTAATTGGCTCAAGTAACCAATTAGATTCTATTATTAACAAAAATTTAAATATAAACTTTGTTGATAGGGATATGATTAAGGATAATCCAAATAAGTTAGAAAAAGGATATGGAAACAATAAATTGAATTTGTACAAAAATTTAAATTATCATAGTACGATAGTTTCAGGTGCCATTGCGGGTAATAGAAATAATAATATTGGAGTGAAAGGGTTTCATGATAATATTAAGATAATGCCTTTAAGTACATCGATTTCTGGTGATGAACATGATAAAGATATTGCTATGGCCATTTATTATGCGGTTGACAATGGAGCTAAAATAATTAACATGTCTTTTGGCAAAGAGTTTTCACTAGAAAAAAAATGGGTGTTTGATGCTTACAGATATGCCGAAAAACATAATGTTTTAATTGTACACATATCAGGAAACGATAAATTTTATATTGATTTAAATCCATATTATCCAAACGACAATGATTATATTAATAGAAAAGAAGTGGTAGGTAATTTTATTAACGTAGGTTCCATTTCAAAACGAACTGATAGTACAATGGTTTCCAAATTTTCTAATTATGGGAAAGAAAATGTTGATATTTTTGCACCTGGAGAAGAAATTTATGTTGCTAAACCTAATAATGAATATGGGTACGATTCTGGTACTTCTTTAGCAGGTCCTATGGTTTCTGGTACGGCTGCTCTTATTTGGTTGTATTATCCTAAACTGACTGTCCAACAGGTAAAAGAAATTATTCTAGAATCAGGGGTGACAATTGATAAAATGGTTGTAAAACCTGGGACAAAAGATGAAATGGTTCACTTTTCAGAATTATGTAAAACTGGTAAAGTATTGAATACATATAATGCCATGCAACTAGCTAAAAAAGTAAGCCAACAAAAACAATAATGAAAGCAAATCAAATAAGTTGTTTTGATACTTATGTATTAAGAACGCCCTTGTTTCCATTAAACTTTTACACGAAACTAATTGGTGATTATTCAACTGATAGTTTGTTTAAAATGTTAGAGAATGATATAGTTAGAGATGCAATCAAATTAGCTTCGCCTGAACTAATTGATGAATTTGAAAAATTGCTCAATAATCCAAAACAACATAAATCGGAAAAACAAAATAATTTAGAGTTAGCCTTGTTAAAATACTTAGCAAGGCTTTCTTCTAGGGCAACGCCGTTTGGAATGTTTGCGGGATGTAGCACTGGAGAGTTTTCAAATCACACTTCAATTCAATTGGATGCACTTGATGAGTATACTGTGTTTACTCAATTCGATATGAATTATTGGACTAGTTTATTGAAGGATATTTCTAAAATTTCATTTATTCAGAATGAATTGGTTTATTTCCCAAATTCATCTTTGTATAAAATTTCAGATTTTTATAGGTATATTGAATATGAATATGTCAATAAGAAAAGAGAACATACTTTGTCTTCTTTTAGAGTAAATAAAGTTATTGATGTTCTTATAAAAAATTCTAAAAAGGGTTTGAAAATTAACGAATTAGTAAATTTGATTACCGATGACGAATCTGAAATTAAAGAAGCAACAGATTTTGTTTTGCTGTTGATCACCAATCAAATTTTAGTCAGTGAACTTGAAGCAACTGTAACTGGTAGTTTTGAGATGAAAAGAATCATTGAAATTATGGAGAAAATTCCAAGTTTTAATAATAAAATTAATGTTCTAAAAGAAATGGACTTACTTTTAGAAAATAAGGTTAATTTAATTAATTCCAAAAATCAATTTGAGAATTTAATTACTCTTGTTAAAAAATTCGATACCGATTTTGAGGATAAATATTTAATACAAACCGATTTATATAAGAAGACAACTTCATCTCATTTGAATAAAAAAGTAAGTTTTAAAGTAGCAAAAGCACTTCAGTTTTTAAGTAAGATTCAAAAGAATAAGGAGAACAGTAATTTGCTTCATTTTAAAAAAGCCTTTCAAAGAAGATATGAAACCAGAGAAATGCCTCTTTCTGTTGTGTTGGATTCAGAACTCGGTATCGGTTATCTTCAAAATGCCAAAACAAATGATGCCCATCCGGTTTTAGATAATTTTTCTTTTAATGGAAACGATATGGACAATTCTAATTCAGAAGAATGGTCTAAAGTGGATTATGTTTTAGAAAAAGTGTTACAAGAGGCCATTTCTAATCATCATAATGAGATTGTATTGAACGATAAGGATTTTAATTTTACTGAAAATGAAAACATACCAGATACCTTTTCTGTGATGGTTGAGGTGTTGCAACAGAATGACGAAGAAATTGTTGTTATAGAGTCATCAGGTAATTTCAGCGCAACCAAACTAATCGGAAGATTTTGTAATGGTGATGAGGCTATTCATAATTTGGCAAAAGAGATTATTGAAAAAGAAACGGCTTTAAACCCAAATAAAATTTTAGCAGAAATTTTACATCTTCCTCAAGCTAGAACTGGTAATGTGTTAAGAAGGCCTTGTTTGCGCCAATTCGAGATCCCTTATTTAGGTAATAGTGTTTTGCCAAAGGAAAATCAAATTACTTTAGAAGATTTATGCATTTCTGTAAAGGGAAATAAAGTTATTTTAAAATCAAAATCACACAATAAAGAAATCTTGCCTTGTTTGTCCAATGCGCACAATTATTCTTATAATTCGTTGCCAATTTATCATTTTCTGTGCGATTTGCAAGGACAATCTAAAAATCCAATTTCGAGTTTCAGTTGGGGTGTTTTAGAAAATCATTATGACTATTTTCCTCGAGTACTTTATTCGGGTGTTGTTTTATCGAAAGCAAAATGGATTATAAATTATGATGAACTTCAAGAATTTGCTAAATCAACATTGACAGATGAAGAACAAAATAATTTCAAGTCTTGGAAACAAAATAAAAGAATACCTCAATATGTAAATGTAGTCAATGGTGATAATACTTTGTTGTTAGATTTAAATGTAGAAATTGGTATTAAATTATTTTTAAAGTCTATTAAACCCAATTCAAGAATTATTTTGGAAGAGTTTTTATTCCATGAAAATTCTGTAGTAAAAGATGAAAACTCTAATTCATTTGCCAACCAATTTGTTTTGTCATTCTATAAATCAAATAAAAATGAATAGGGTGTTTAGTCTGGGAAGTGAATGGGTGTATTTTAAAATATATTCGGGATATAAAATTGCTGACATTATTCTGTTAGAATATTTGAAAGAAAAAATAGAGTTACTTCAATCTCAAAATCATATTAAAAAATGGTTTTTTATTCGCTATAAAGATTCTGATAGTCATCTAAGAGTTCGATTTCAAGTGAATGGTCACGAAAATTTTTTTCATGTTATGAAGGAATTTAAACCCGTGTGGGAAGATTTATTGGTTAAAAATTACACATGGAAGGTGCAAAATGATACTTATCTCAGAGAAATTGAACGTTATGGTGAAAAAACCATTGAAGATTCAGAAACCCTTTTTTATTTCGATAGTATATTAATGTTGGATTATTTAAGTTTGAAAAACCACTTTCAAAAAGAAGATACACAATTACTTTTCAGTTTGATTGTTATAGATCGTTTTTTAGATGCTTTTTTATTATCGATTTCAGAAAAGTTTCACTTACTCAACGAAATGCAACAAAGTTTTAAAAATGAATTTAACGCTACAAAAGTTCTAAAAAGCGAGTTCGATAAACATTACAGATCTCTTGAAAAAGAGATTTCAAATACCATCAATCAGTTCGAGAATCCTGAATTCGCTTCACTTCATGAAATAATCGATGAAAAATCAAATAACATCAAACCAATAGCAAATTCTATAAAGAAAAATTTAGAAATTAATTTAAATTCTTTTCTGTCCAGTCACATTCACATGATAATAAACCGTCAATATACTTCTAGGCAACGAGAATATGAAATCTTAATTTACGATCATTTGTTTAGATATTATAAAACGTGTTTTTATAGGGAAGTTGATTTTTTAAAAGATGACACCATACAAAATCTAGTAACTTTAGGTAATAAGTAAAATAATAATTATGAATAAACGATTAAGTTTAGTGTTGCTGTTCAGTGCAATGGCATTTGGTCAAAAAGAAAATAAAGCACCATCACAACCTGTAAAAGACATCTATTTCGGAAAAGAAATTATTGATGAATTTAGAAATTTTGAAAATCAACAAGATACTACAGTATTAAATTGGATAGAATCTCAATCAAAGTACTCGAAGAATGTATTAAATCAAGTTAAAAACAAAGAAAACTATTTAACATTATTAGATAAATTAGTAGATCAAAGATATAACTTAAATAGAAGTAAACTTGTAAATATTCCAAAACAACAAAATATCTTATATAAACTAGACAATAAAGATTCAATTAGAAAATTATATTATCGAAGCAGTCCAAAAGAAGAATTTAAAGAATTTTTTTCACCTAAAGAGTATCAACCAGAATTGAAAATCAACTACTATATTAATTATTATAAATTAAGTCCAAACAATAGATATGTGGCCATCTCTTTAACTAAAAATGGACAAGAAATATCAGATGTAATTATATATGATTTGAAAAATAAAATACTCCTAAAAGATTGTATTAAAAATACTTGGGTAAGTAATATTGGAGGTGTCAATTGGTTAAAAGATGAAACAGGTTTCATTTATGTTTATTTGCCTGTAACAGATAAGACTTCCTCAGACTTTATAAAAAACTCGGAAGCAGTTTTGTATAAATTAGGCTAAAAAGAAGGAGAACATACGGTTCTGTTTTCAAAAAAAAACAACCCAAATATTAGTATTAATTCAAATGATTTTTGTATTGCTTTTGAAAGTGATACACATTGGTTTGTATCTCTTTCCGGAGCTGAAAAGTTTAATGATTATTATTATGCTGAAAAACGGAATGATACTACTTTAAAATTATTGTGGAAACCATTGTTTAAAAAAACAGATAAAATTAATACTTTCAAGATAAATGATGATCAATTTATTTTTCAAAAAGAAGTAAACGGGCTTTCTTGTTTGCTTAAAACTGATATCGCAAATCCTAATTTTAACAAAACAGAACCTTTTGTTCAATTTTCTGAAAATGAAATTATCAAGGATTTTGGTTTAACCAAAAAAGGGATTTATATTTCAACAGTTATTAATGGCATAGTTGCGAAGTTTTATATTTATGATAACAAGTTGCAAGAAATAAAATTACCTATGCCTGCTGGTTCCTTACTTGTTAAAACATATGAAGAGAATTCAAACGTTATGTGGTTGACATTTGGAAGTTGGAATAAATATCCAGTTAGGTATAAATACAGTGTTAATAAAAATACTTTCAAAATAGATAATATTAATGAACCTGTTAAAATCCCAGAATTTGATGATATTGTTTATGAAGAAGCAACTATTAAAACTCATGATGGTTTAGATTTGCCCTTAACTATTATCTATAAAAAAGGAATACAAAAGGATGGTTCAAATAGAGTACTTATGAAAGGATATGGTGCATACGGTAGAAGTACATCGCCTTATTATGATCCTTATGGTTTAATTTGGGTGTGTCAAGGAGGGATTTTAGTTCAAACTCATGTTCGTGGTGGTGGAGAAAAAGGTGAATTTTGGCGTTTAGGCGGTTACAAAACTACAAAAGAAAATTCTTGGAAAGATTTTATTTCTAGCGCCGAGTTTTTAATTGCAAATGGTTATACAAAACCTGAAAGACTCGGAGTCACTGCTGGAAGTGCTGGAGGAGTTTTAGTAGGTATGGCAATTACTCAAAGACCAGATCTGTTTAAAGCTGCTCTAATTGATGTGGGTATATTAAATACATTGCGATTTGAGCTGTCTCCAAATGGAGAAAATAATATTAAGGAATTTGGAACATTTAAAATTAAGGAAGAATTTGAGTCTTTATATAAAATGGATCCGTTTCATCATATTAAGAAAGGGGTTTCTTATCCTGCAACTTTAATTACTTCTGGTATGAATGATAATAGAGTGGTGTATTGGCAACCAGCAAAATTTGCAGCTAAACTAATGGAGTTTAATTCTGATAAAAACCCAATATTGTATTTTAATGATTATGAAAGTGGTCATGGTGAAAATTCAATAAACAAAGAATATGAGCAATTGGAAATGTCAAACAGCTTTTTTAATTGGCAATTAGGTAATCCTGATTATAATTAAATCTTATACTGACTTTTCAATATTACTAATGTATTTCAAATAAGTTGTTAAAAAAATATTCGATGTAATATTCTAACTAAAAACAAAAATCCTAACCTGTGAAAAAGTTAGGATTTTTATAAAGGTTTTGTTTTTCAAAAATACTCTCTATCCATGTTTCAACTTTCGAAGGGTTGAAGTTTTAATTTGTAGCGGATGTAATCTATGATTATAATCTTAAGTAATTAAAAAAAATAAAACTCAGTACGCAAAACTCACATCTTCTTACTATCTTTGCCCTCGATTAAAAATTCACTTTTGAAAACAAATACCCTAACCCTAAAATCAATCTTTTTAGATTTTAAAGAAATCACCAAAGCAGGCTTAGCCATAAGCGTGGTTTTTTCTTCTATTGTTGGTTATTTATTGGGGTTTTCAGATAAATATCCTTTCAGTTTTACTACACTTTTACTATTAGCCATTGGCGGATATTGTATGGTAGGCGCATCAAACATCTTCAACCAAGTCATTGAAAAAGATTTAGATGCGAAAATGGATCGTACTAAAAACCGTCCTGTTCCATCAGGTAGAATGTCAGTCAATAAAGCCTTAACTTTAGGATTTGTTTTAACATTTGTAGGATTAGTAGTTTTATATTTTATCAACCCGAAAACAGCTATGTTTGGTGCCATTTCCATATTCATGTATGTAAGTTTGTACACACCATTAAAAACATTAACGCCTTTGTCAGTATTTGTTGGTGCTTTTCCGGGTGCAATACCTTTCATGTTAGGATGGGTGGCCGCAACAGGAAGTTTTGGTATTGAAGCCGGAACCTTGTTTTTGATTCAATTTTTTTGGCAATTCCCTCATTTTTGGGCAATCGGTTGGTTTTTATTTGAAGACTATGAAAAAGCAGGCTTCTTTATGTTGCCAACAGGTAAACGTGATAAGAAAACGGCTATTCAAACCATATTATATACTTTTTGGTTAATTGTAGCTTCAATTTTACCAGCATTTGGGTTTACAGGAAGGTTGCAATTGTCAGTTGTTGGTGCTTCAGCTGCTATTTTGTTAGGATGTTGGATGATGTATCACGCCATTCAGTTATATAAAAATATGGATGCAAAAACTGCGAAAAAATTAATGTTAGTTAGTGTAACTTACATAACTTTGTTGCAAATTATTTACGTGATTGATAAATTTGTTTAAACACATATAATATATAAAAATGGAAAGTATTTCAATACAAGAAGCCTACGATAAAAAATCAAAAACATATAAAATGTTATTATACTTCGGTATGATTAGTATTATTATGATTTTTGCGGGATTAACTAGTGCGTTTGTGGTTAGTAAACAACGCCCAGATTGGTTAAAAGATTTAGTTATCCCAGATACTTTTACTTACAGTACTATTGTTTTAATTGTAAGTAGTATAACTTTTTATTTAGCAAAAAAAGCAATAAAAGCAAATAATCAGTCTTTAACTACAGTGTATTTACTAATCACTTTAGGTCTAGGATTAACGTTTGTGTATCTTCAATTCAAAGGGTTCGATTTGTTGTTCAATCAGGGGTTAGTTCCTTTTGGTTCTTCAAGCAAAGTTACAGTCTCTTTTTTGTATGCTTTCGTGTTTGTACACGTTGCGCACCTTTTTGGAGGTG
>MGWJ01000035.1 GCA_001800945.1 Flavobacteria bacterium RIFCSPLOWO2_12_FULL_31_7 | reverse complement strand
GATTCAAATCTAAAAGGAATTTCGGCAACAAAATTAGATAAATTAGGTTGGAGAGCTTCTGATACTGCAGAAATTGCATTTGATAATGTAGAAATTCCTGCAGAAAATTTAATGGGTGAAGAAGGAAAAGGATTTCCTTATATTATGCAGCATTTTGCTTTCGAAAGATTAATTATGGCTATTAATGCTCATGCCAGAGCCGAATATGCAATTGAATATACTATTGAATACATGTCGCAACGTGAAGCTTTTGGAACTACAATCAATAAGTTTCAAGCTTTAAGACATACCATGGTTGAACACGCTACGGAAGTGGAACATTGTAAGTTGTTTAATTACGCTGCCGCTGCCAGATTAGATAAAGGTGAATATGTGGTGAAAGAAGCAACAATGGCAAAATTAAAATCTACAAAAGTAGCAGATTTAGCTATTTATGATTGTTTGCAAATGCTTGGTGGTTATGGTTATATGGAAGAATATCCTTTAGCGCGTTTGTTAAGAGATAGTCGTTTAGGACCAATCGGCGGTGGAACTTCTGAGATTTTAAAAGAAATTTTATCGAAAATGATCATCGATAACCAAAATTATCAACCAGCGGTAAAATAATAATTTTGTCAGACTGAGCTTGTCAAAGGTTTAAAAATAGTGAAGCCAAGTAATGAGAAATTGTTGCTTGGTTTTTTGATTTGTAAAATAATTCACAATTTATATGCTGTAATTGAAAATAAAAATATACTTTTGCACACTTAACGAGAGGAGGTGTCAATATTATGTTAATTATACCAATTAAAGACGGAGAAAATATCGATAGAGCATTAAAGCGCTATAAAAGAAAATTTGATAAAACAGGAACTGTTCGTCAGTTACGTGCACGTCAAGCTTTCATTAAGCCTTCTGTGACAAACAGAATTAAAATTCAAAAAGCGGCTTACATCCAAAACTTGAGAGATCAATTAGAAAGTTAATCTTCATTTTTTGATTAAATACTATTACCGTTAGATTATAAATTATAAATTTGTATCTAACGGTTTTTTTATGCGTAATAATTTGCAATCTCATACAGAATATCTCGAAAAGGAGAAAAAATATTCACCACTTACAGTGAAGGCATATTCTGATGATATTGTTTCGTTTCAGCACTTTTTAAATGAAACTCATGATAATTGTAAATTGGAAGAAGTGAATTATCCTTTAATTAGAAGTTGGATTGTACAACTGTCTGATGCTGGAATGGCATCTTCTTCTGTAAATAGGAAAATAGCTTCTTTAAAGTCGTTTTACAAATTTCTATTAAAAACCAAGCGGATAGAAATTAATCCTTTTGTAAAACATAAATCGCTAAAAACACCAAAGCAAATTCAAATTCCATTTTCGGAAAAAGAGGTCAATCAATTATTCGAAACCCAATTTTTGGAAACAGATTTTGAGAGTGTTCGAAATCGATTGGTGGTGGAGTTGTTGTATGCAACCGGAATGCGTCGGGCAGAATTAATTAATTTAGAATTAAACGCAATTGATTTTTATGGAAAAACAATAAAGGTTTTAGGGAAAAGAAATAAAGAGCGGATTCTTCCTTTATTGCCTACAACTTTAGAAATTGTTACCTTATATTTAACAAAAAGAAAAGAAATTGCGATTAATGTTGATAATGAAAAGTTAATATTGTCTAAAAAAGGAAATAAAATAAGTGAAACGTTTGTGTATCGATTAATAAATGATTACTTTAGTACTGTATCCGAAAAGGTAAAAAAAAGTCCCCACGTTCTTAGGCATTCGTTTGCGACACATTTGTTAAATAACGGTGCAGATTTAAATTCAGTTAAAGAGTTGCTTGGTCATGCGAGTTTGTCATCTACACAGATTTACACACATAGTAGTCTGTCTGAACTAAAAAAAGTATACAATAACGCCCATCCAAGGAACCAATAAGTAATGTTTAATTTAATACCAATTATTATTATGAAAGTTAATGTTCACGCGGTTAATTTTAATATCGACAAAAAACTAGTTGATTTTATAGATGAAAGAATGACAAAATTAGAAAAATATTACGATAAGGTAGTTTCTTCTGATGCTTTTTTAAAGGTTGAAAATATTAGTGAAAAAGAGAATAAAATTGTTGAATTAAAAGTGTTAGTTCCTGGTGATGATTTTATTGTGAAAAAACAAAGTAAAACTTTTGAAGAAGCGGCAGATTTAGCGGTAGAATCTTTAGAGCGTTTGTTAGTAAAAAGAAAAGAAAAGTTAAGAGCACATAGTTAATTGAAAAAAAGATTTAAAAAAGTTTTGATTAATAAATAAATTACATACATTTGCAGTCCGTTAGAAATAGCGGACTTTTTCTATATATGGAAATGCCGGTGTAGCTCAGCTGGCTAGAGCAGCTGATTTGTAATCAGCAGGTCGTGGGTTCGAGTCCCTCCACTGGCTCTTTGAAATTTTGATGGTTCAAGAAAACAGTTTTATTTTCTAGTTTAATATTAGTATTTGGAATTTGTTCTATTGGATTTTAGGTTAGGGGAGATACTCAAGCGGCCAACGAGGGCAGACTGTAAATCTGCTGTGAAAACTTCGCAGGTTCGAATCCTGCTCTCCCCACAAACTTTTTTTGAGTAGTTTGTTTAGAAATGATATCTAGGTAAATTAATCGAAAAATAAAAAAAAAGAATTGAAAGCAAATTAAGATTTGTTTTTGACTTCTGAACTCACAACAGCCGGTGTAGCTCAGGGGTAGAGTGCTTCCTTGGTAAGGAAGAGGTCTCGGGTTCAATTCCCGACATTGGCTCAAAATAGAAATAATTTTTGAACACTAATAATAAATAACTAAGATTAAATTTTAAAATCATGGCAAAGGAAACATTCGACCGTTCGAAGCCCCATTTGAATATTGGTACTATCGGACACGTAGATCACGGTAAAACTACGTTAACAGCTGCAATTACAAAAGTATTGTCAGATGCAGGTTTATCAGAAGCAAAATCATTTGATCAAATTGATAATGCTCCTGAAGAAAAAGAAAGAGGTATTACAATTAACACGTCGCACGTTGAGTATTCAACTGCTAACCGTCATTACGCTCACGTTGACTGTCCAGGTCACGCGGATTACGTTAAGAACATGGTTACAGGTGCTGCGCAAATGGATGGTGCTATCTTAGTGGTTGCTGCTACAGATGGTCCAATGCCACAAACTCGTGAGCATATCTTATTAGGTCGTCAAGTAGGTGTGCCTAGAATGGTTGTATTCATGAACAAAGTGGATATGGTTGATGATGCTGAATTATTAGAGTTAGTTGAGATGGAAATCAGAGATTTATTATCTTTCTACCAATACGATGGAGATAATGGTCCAGTTATTCAAGGTTCTGCTTTAGGAGGATTGAATGGAGATCCAAAATGGGTAGCTACTATCATGGAATTAATGGAAGCGGTTGACAACTGGATTGAATTACCAGTTCGTGATGTTGAAAAACCATTCTTAATGCCAGTTGAGGATTCATTTACAATTACAGGTCGTGGAACTGTTGCTACAGGTCGTATCGAAACTGGAATTGCAAACACTGGAGATCCAGTTGAAATCATCGGTATGGGTGCTGAAAAATTAACTTCTACTATTACAGGAGTTGAGATGTTCCGTAAAATCTTAGATAGAGGTGAAGCTGGAGATAACGTAGGTTTATTATTAAGAGGTATTGATAAATCAGACATCAAAAGAGGTATGGTTATCATTAAGCCAGGATCTGTTAAGCCACACGCTAAATTCAAAGCTGAGGTTTATATCTTGAAAAAAGAAGAAGGTGGACGTCATACTCCATTCCATAATAACTACCGTCCTCAGTTCTATGTACGTACAACTGACGTGACTGGTACTATTATGTTACCAGCTGGAAGAGAGATGGTAATGCCAGGTGATAACTTAACTATCGAAGTTGAATTATTATCTCCAATTGCATTGTCTTTAGGTTTACGTTTCGCTATCCGTGAAGGAGGTAGAACAGTAGGTGCTGGACAGGTAACTGAGATTTTAGACTAATTATAAGTCAATAATATTTTTAAATCAGTACCGAGTAATCGGTACTGATTTTAACAAACGGGCGTAGTACAAGGGTTAGTATAGTGGTCTCCAAAACCATTGATGGGGGTTCGAATCCCTCCGCCCGTGCAAAATAAAGTAAATATCATGTTAAAATATTTCTCTGAAGCATTCGAAGAATTAAAATCAAATGTAACTTGGCCTGCTTGGGCTGAAGTTCAAAAATATACTATTATTGTAGCTTTGTTTTCAGTAATATTTGCTTTAGCAACTTGGGGTGTTGATTTAACATTCACTAAGGTGTTGAACGGATTCTTTAATTTGTTAAAAGGTTAATACAAAATGGCTGATAATAACGTAAAGAAGTGGTATGTCGTTAGGGCGGTAAGTGGGCAGGAAAATAAGATTAAAGCTTATATCGAGCAAGAAGTTAATCGTGTTGGAATGGGTGATTACATCTCTCAAGTACTTGTGCCTACTGAAAAAGTAGTTCAAGTAAAAGACGGTAAAAAAATATCAAAAGAAAGAGTGTATTTTCCAGGTTATGTTATGATCGAAGCTAACTTAACAGGTGAGATTCCTCACATTATTAAATCGATTACTGGTGTTATTGGATTTTTAGGTGAAACTAAAGGTGGTGACGCAGTTCCGTTAAGAATGGCTGAAGTGAATAGAATGTTAGGGAAAGTTGATGAGTTATCTGTGAAAACAGAGAATGTAAATATTCCTTATTCAATTGACGAAACAGTTAAGGTTATTGATGGTCCTTTCAATGGTTTCAACGGAACTATTGAGAAAATCAACGAAGAAAAGCGTAAACTTGAAGTTATGGTTAAAATTTTCGGAAGAAAAACACCATTAGAATTAAGTTTTATGCAAGTTGAAAAAGTATAATTTTTGTTACATATATATAAACCCGCATTGATCGCTTCCAATGATTAATGTAAAATTTTAAAAAATGGCTAAAGAAGTTAGTAAAGTAGTTAAACTACAAGTTAAGGGAGGTGCTGCGAACCCGTCGCCACCGGTTGGACCTGCTTTGGGAGCTGCTGGTGTTAACATCATGGAGTTCTGTAAGCAGTTCAATGCTAGAACACAAGATAAACCTGGCAAAATATGTCCAGTACAAATTACTGTATATAAAGACAAGTCTTTTGACTTTGTTGTAAAAACTCCACCTGCTGCAGTTCAATTAATGGATGCTGCAAAATTAAAGTCTGGTTCAGGAGAGCCTAATCGTAAAAAAGTAGCAAGTGTTACTTGGGATGTGATTAAGGCAATTGCTGAAGATAAAATGGCAGATTTAAATGCATTCACAATCGAGTCTGCAATGAGTATGATTGCTGGAACAGCTAGATCTATGGGTATAACTGTAACTGGAGATTCTCCTCTAAAATAAGAGATAGGTATGGCAAAATTGACAAAAAAGCAAAAGGAAGCTGCTGCAAAAATTGAAAAGAATAAATTATATTCTTTAAAAGATGCGTCAGTATTAATCAAACAAATTGCTTCAGCAAAGTTTGATGAATCAGTTGATATCTCTGTTAGACTTGGAGTAGACCCAAGAAAAGCAAATCAAATGGTAAGAGGTGTGGTTGCATTACCGCTTGGTACAGGTAAAGATGTAAGGGTTTTAGCTCTTGTTACTCCAGATAAAGAAGCGGAAGCTAAAGCAGCAGGTGCAGATCACGTTGGTTTAGATGACTACCTTCAAAAAATCAAAGATGGTTGGACAGATATTGATGTAATCATCACTATGCCAGCTGTTATGGGTAAATTAGGTCCATTAGGACGTGTTTTAGGACCAAGAGGTTTAATGCCAAACCCTAAAACAGGTACTGTAACTATGGATGTTGCTAAAGCTATCCAAGAAGTTAAGGCTGGTAAAATTGACTTTAAAGTTGATAAAACTGGTATCGTTCATGCAGGAATAGGAAGAGTATCTTTTGATGCTGATAAAATCTATGACAACGCACACGAAATTGTTCAAACATTAATCAAATTAAAACCAACTGCGGCGAAAGGTACTTACATTAAGTCTATTCACTTAACAAGTACAATGAGTCCTGCTATCGCTTTAGATCCTAAAGCAGTATAATTGGTAGTTAAATATATTTAGTATGACTAGAGAAGAAAAATCAATTGCTATTGAAAATTTGACTGCACAGTTAGCAGATGTGAACGTTGTGTATTTAGCAGACGTATCTGGACTTGATGCAGGAACTACTTCAGACTTAAGAAGAGCTTGTTTTAAAGCAGGAATCAAATTAGAAGTTGTAAAAAATACTTTATTAGCGAAAGCTATGGAAGTTTCTGCAAACGACTATGGAGATTTATCATCAACTTTAAAAGGAAATACTTCTATAATGATTGCAGAAACAGCAAATGGACCTGCTAAAATCATTAAAGAATTCCGTAAAAAAGGTAAAAAACCTGTTTTAAAAGGAGCATATATTAATCAAGAGATTTACATTGGTGACGAATTATTAGACAGCTTAGTAGCTATCAAGTCTAGAGAAGAAGTTATCGGTGAAATCATTGGATTATTACAATCTCCAGCTAAACGTATACTTTCAGCTTTATTAAACAACGCTGAAACTAAAGGTGAAGCTGCAGAATAACAAAACAAAACGCACTTAATAAATTACATATTTTAAACACATTAAAGATAGAAAAAATGGCAGATTTAAAAAATTTCGCAGAACAATTAGTTAACTTAACAGTTAAAGAAGTTAACGAATTAGCAACAATATTAAAAGACGAGTATGGTATCGAACCAGCTGCTGCAGCTGTAGTAGTTGCTGCTGGTGGTGGTGATGCAGGTGGAGCTGCTGAACAAACTGAGTTCACAGTTGTATTAAAAGAAGCTGGTGCTTCTAAATTAGGAGTTGTTAAAGCGGTTAAAGAATTAACTGGTTTAGGTCTTAAAGAAGCAAAAGATTTAGTAGATGCTGCTCCAACAAATGTTAAAGAAGGAGTTTCTAAAGATGAGGCTGAAGGTCTTAAGAAAGCTTTAGAAGAAGCTGGAGCTGTTGTTGAGTTAAAATAATCTCACCCAGTTTATAATACAGGTTTAGGTCTTGGAAGTCATTTCCAACGACCTAAACCATTTTTCGTATAATAAAATTTTAAAAGTTTTTACTTTTAATTACTATGCGAAAAATGTTTTTTTTAATCAATACGAAGAAAAAAAATTAATTTTATATTTATTTTTAAAGATGTATTGGTTGTAAAAAAAAAGTATAAATTATTTTAAATGTTGTGTAATACACAAAGAATTACTTTTTTTTAATCAAAATATTGTCCATTGATGATTGCTAATCAAACAGAAAGAATCAATTTTGCCTCGACAAAAAACATTCCGAATTATCCAGATTTCCTAGATATTCAGGTAAAGTCTTTTCAAGATTTTTTTCAATTAGAAACTAAATCTGATGAAAGAGGTAACGAAGGTCTTTATAATACCTTCATGGAAAATTTTCCAATAACTGATACTAGAAATCAGTTCGTACTTGAATTTCTAGATTATTTTATTGACCCACCAAGATATACTATCGAAGAATGTATCGATAGAGGTTTAACTTACAGTGTGCCTCTAAAAGCGCGTTTAAAGTTATATTGTACAGATCCTGAGCACGAGGATTTCGAAACTATCGTGCAAGATGTTTATTTAGGAACAATTCCTTACATGGCACCAAGTGGTACTTTCGTTATCAATGGAGCTGAACGTGTGGTTGTTTCTCAATTACATAGATCACCAGGGGTTTTCTTTGGTCAATCTTTCCACGCAAATGGAACTAAATTATATTCTGCCAGAGTAATTCCTTTTAAAGGTTCTTGGATAGAATTTGCAACTGATATCAATAATGTAATGTACGCATATATTGATAGAAAGAAAAAATTACCAGTAACTACACTTTTCCGTGCAATCGGTTTCGAAAGAGATAAGGATATCCTTGAAATCTTTGACCTTGCTGAAGAAATTAAAGTGTCTAAAACTGGAATTAAAAAATACATCGGTAGAAGACTTGCTGCACGTGTACTTAACACTTGGCATGAAGATTTCGTAGATGAAGATACTGGAGAAGTAGTTTCTATCGAACGTAATGAAATTATTTTAGACCGTGATACAATCTTAGACAAAGATAATGTTGAAGAA
>MGWJ01000034.1 GCA_001800945.1 Flavobacteria bacterium RIFCSPLOWO2_12_FULL_31_7 | reverse complement strand
GGGAAGAAAATTCTAGAAAATTGGCTTAGCCATTAAAGAGCCAAATAAAAAGTAAAAAGAATCAAGTAAAAACATAAAAAAACTTTGCGACTTTGTGCCTTCGTGGTAACAGAGCAGGGCATTTTATATCTTAAAACTAATGAAAAATATCATCAACAGATTAATCAATCACGAAATTCTTTCTAAACAGGAAGCTAAATCGACACTAATAGAAATATCCAACGGAAATTGCAATTCGCATCAAATTGCTGCTTTTTTAACCGTTTACATGATGCGAAATATCACAATAGATGAACTTTCAGGTTTTCGTGAAGCTTTACTGGAATTGTGTATTCCAGTAGATTTTTCAGCATATAACACTATCGATTTATGCGGAACTGGTGGCGACGGGAAAGATACATTTAATATTTCCACATTGTCTTCTTTTATTGTTGCTGGTGCGGGTTATAAAGTCGCAAAGCATGGAAATTATGGTGTTTCTTCCATTTCAGGTTCGAGTAATGTGATGGAACAAATGGGCGTAAAATTTTCCAATAATCAAGAATTTTTAACTCAATGTTTAGAAGAAGCTAATATTGCAATTTTACATGCACCGTTATTTCATCCAGCTATGAAAAATGTTGGGCCAATTCGAAAAGAATTAGGCGTGAAAACCTTCTTCAACATGCTTGGACCAATGGTAAATCCGTCTTTTCCAAAATTTCAAATGGTGGGTGTTTTTAGTTTGGAATTAGCCAGAATGTATGCGTATTTGTATCAAAAAACAGAGACTAAGTATGCTATTCTTCATGGATTAGAAGGCTTTGATGAAGTTTCATTGACTGATAATGTGAAAATCATTACAAATACAACTGAAAGCATTAATTCTCCAGCAGATTTTCATTTTCAGAACATTCAATTATCCGAAATTAAGGGCGGAAATACAATTGAAGATTCTGCTAAAATATTTCATAAAATATTAAATGGAGAAGGTTCGAAAGCTCAAAATAATGTGGTTTTGGTCAATTCTGCTTTAGCGATTCAAACCATTTCAGAATTGAGTTATACCGATGCGTTAGAAAAATCAAAAGAGAGTTTATATAACAAAAATGCACTTCAAAAATTAAATACATTAATAAAATTAAGTAAGTAATGGATATTTTAGAAAAAATTATAGCAGATAAAAGTCGAGAAGTGGCTTTAAAAAAAGCAATTATTCCTGTTTCTCAATTAGAAAATTCGGTTTTATTTAATTCTAGAACCAATTCGCTTAGCAAATTATTGCAAAGTTCAACATCAGGAATTATCGCAGAACACAAACGAAAATCGCCATCAAAAGCAACTATAAATTCCTCATTTACAGTAGAAGAAGTGGTGAAAGGTTACCAAAATGCTGGAGTTTGTGGGATTTCAGTTTTAACCGATATGAAATATTTCGGCGGAAGTTTAGAAGATTTACTATTGGCTCGAGCATCAGTTACGATTCCTTTATTAAGAAAAGAATTTATTATTGACGAATACAAATTATTAGAAGCAAAAGCAAATGGAGCTGACGTAATTCTATTAATCGCAGCGATTTTAACTCGACAAGAAATCAAGCATTTATCAGAATTTGCGCAATCTTTAGGCTTGGAAGTTTTGTTGGAAGTTCATAATGAAAAAGAATTACAAAAAGCCATTATGCCAAGTTTAAATATGATTGGCGTGAATAACAGAAACTTAAAAACATTTGAAGTCAGTTTATCGTATAGTAAAGAGTTAGCGAATATAATTCCAAAAGAATTTGTAAAAATATCTGAAAGTGGAATTTCGAATGTATCAGATGTTAAAGAATTACAATCGTTTGGTTATCAAGGTTTTTTAATTGGAGAAAACTTTATGAAAACCGATAATGCTGGTTTGGCAGCAAGTGAATTTATTAAACAATTACAATAAAAGTAAAAATAACACAGATTGGAGAAATTTTAAAAATTTATATAATTTCTTTAATCAGTGTTCAAAAAATTAAAAAAATGAAAATCAAACTCAAAATATGCGGCATGAAGTTTCCAGAGAATATTCAGGAAATCGCTAAACTAGAACCTGATTTTTTGGGCTTTATTTTCTATGAAAATTCGGTTCGAAATTATACAGAAACTACTATCGTTTCTCTTCCAAATTCGATAAAAAAAGTCGGTGTTTTTGTAGATGAAAGAAAGGAAAAAATCATTAAAACTATTCAGAAATATAATTTAAATATGGTTCAATTACATGGAAATGAATCTGCAAGTTATTGTTTAGAATTAATAAATCAACTTAATCATAATCAATTGAATACAAAAATTATAAAATCATTTTCAATGGATGACTATTTTGTGTTTCAATCACTTCACGATTATCAAATGGTAGATTATTTTTTATTCGATACGAAAGGCAAATTACCTGGCGGAAATGGAACGAAATTCAATTGGAAAATTTTAGAAAAATATCGTTTAGAGAAACCTTATTTTTTAAGTGGTGGAATTGGTTTAGAAGACGCTTCAAATATTGCAACATTTCTAAAAACACCAGCTTCAAAATATTGTTTTACCTTAGATGTGAATAGTCGATTTGAAATAGAATCTGGATTAAAAAACAAAGAAAAATTACAAGAATTTAAAACACAAATCTATGAGTCAGTTTAAAGTTTCAGAAAAAGGATTTTACGGAAAATTTGGTGGAGCATTTATTCCAGAAATGTTATATCCAAACGTAGAAGAATTACGTACTCAATATCTAACAATCATTGCAGAACCTAGCTTTCAAGAAGAATATATGTATTTACTAGAACAATACGTAGGCCGACCAACGCCTTTATATTTTGCAAAACGATTGTCAGAAAAATACAATACCAAAATCTACTTAAAAAGAGAAGATTTATGTCATACTGGAGCGCACAAAGTAAATAACACCATTGGACAAATTATTTTAGCCAAACGCTTAGGAAAAACTCGAATTATTGCCGAAACAGGAGCAGGACAGCATGGTGTCGCTACGGCTACAGTTTGTGCTCTCATGGGATTGCAGTGTATTGTGTACATGGGTGAAGTCGATATTGAACGTCAAGCGCCAAATGTAGCCAGAATGAAAATGCTTGGTGCAGAAGTTCGACCAGCAACTTCAGGTTCAAAAACCTTGAAAGATGCCACGAACGAAGCTATTCGAGATTGGATTAACAACCCAACTGATACATTTTATATCATAGGTTCTGTAGTCGGACCGCATCCTTATCCAGACATGGTAGCAAAATTTCAGAGTATTATTTCAAAGGAAATTAAATCACAGTTAGTAACTCATGAAGGGACCGAATTTCCTAATTATGTAATTGCATGTGTAGGTGGTGGAAGTAATGCCGCAGGTGCTTTTTATGAATTTTTAGATGATGAACAAGTCGGTTTAATTGCGGTCGAGGCGGCAGGTCATGGCGTAAATTCAGGCGAAAGTGCAGCAACATCTGTTTTGGGAAAAATCGGAATTATTCACGGAAGTAAAACATTGTTAATGCAAACGGAAGACGGACAAATTACAGAACCTTATTCTATTTCCGCTGGACTAGATTATCCTGGAGTTGGACCACTTCACGCACATTTAAATGATGTAAATCGTGCCGAATTTATTGCGATTACTGATGTTGAAGCGATGCAAGCTGGTTTAGAAATTTCAAAATTAGAAGGTATTATTCCAGCCATTGAAACCGCTCATGCCTTTGCAGTTTTAGATAAAAAACAATTCAAACCTACTGATATAGTGGTGATTAATTTATCAGGTCGTGGTGATAAAGATTTGAATACATATATTAATTATTTTAATTTTTAACCACAAAGACAAAAAAAACTTAGTGTCTTAGCGTCTTCGTGGCAAACAAAAAAACTTAGCATCTTTAAATATGAACAGAATTAATCAAATATTACAAGAAAATAAAAAACTGCTATCGATTTATTTTACAGCAGGTTATCCGAATTTAAATGATACCGTTTCCATCATTAAAGAATTAGAAAGAAATGGTGTAGATATGATTGAAATTGGCTTGCCTTTTTCAGATCCATTAGCTGATGGACCAACCATTCAGGAAAGTTCTACGCAAGCGATTGCTAACGGAATGACAACAAAATTACTTTTCGAACAATTAAAAGACATTCGGGAAACCGTAAAAATTCCGTTATTAATTATGGGATATTTTAATCCGATGATGCAATTTGGTGTGGAGAATTTCTGTCAGAAATGTAATGAAATTGGTATTGATGGCTTAATTATTCCAGATTTACCTCTAGAAGAATACCTTTTAGAATATCAAGAAATTTTTGAAAAATACAATCTAAAAAATGTATTTCTAGTCACGCCACAAACATCAAATGAGCGCATTTTGCAAATCGATTCCGTTTCTGATAGCTTTATTTATATGGTAAGTACATCTTCTGTAACTGGAAATCAAACTGGTTTCGGTAAGGAACAAATGGAATATTTCGAACGAATTTCGAATCTCAATTTAAATAATCCACAAATTATTGGTTTTGGAATTAATAATGAGGAAACTTTCAGTCAAGCTACTTTACATCAAAAAGGAGCAATTATCGGAAGTGCATTTGTCAAATTTCTTAAAAATAATTCAATAGACAAAATACGTTTATTTCTCCAAAAAATTAAATAGCATCTTCAATTCATATATAAAACCGGACATTGTTCGGTTTTTTTTAATCTCAAAACTTAAAACTCATCCGTTAAAAAAGAGTTAAATAAAAATTAAACGGTTGTTTAAATTAAACGTTTGTTTAATTTTGTGGAGAATTTAAAGATAATACAATTATGGATTACAATTCAAAACAAATTGAAATCTTACATATTTCAGAAAAACTTTTTGCTGAGAAAGGATTCGACGGAACTTCAATTAGAGAAATAGCTAAAGCTGCAGATATTAATGTGGCAATGGTTTCTTACTATTTCGGATCGAAAGAAAAGTTATTAGACGCGATAATTATTCATCGCGTTTCGGGTTTCAGAATGATATTAGAAAATTTGAAATTAGAAACCATTTCTCCAATTGAAAAAATTAAAAAATTCGTAGCCTTGTATATCAATAAGCTTAACGAAAATAAAAACGTGTATCAAATTATTCACTTCGAAATTGTAAATCAAAAACGTGCTTGTGATTTTTCTGCATTTTCGGAAATTAAGAAGAAAAACTTATTACTTCTTGAAAACATTATTGCAGAAGGGCAAAAAGCAAATCTTTTTAAAAGCAATTGCAATTCACTTTTAATTCCGGCAATTGTAATTGGAACGTTTTCTCAAATTTATAATAACAAGAAGTTTTATATCGAAATGATGAATTTAAAAAGCGAATCAGAATTTGAGAATTATATTTTAAATGATTTGAAAGAAGAAATAACAAATGTAGTATTAGGAATGTTAATCAAATAAAAATGAATATCAATAAATTAATAATTTTCGCACTGTTTTCTGTTGGTTTTTTCCAAGCTCAAGAAAACAAAACGCTTTCACTAAAAGAAGCAATTACTATTGGAACTACAAAAAGTAATCAAGCCATTTTAGCGGATACGAAGGTCAAAACTTCTGAATGGGAAGTTAAAACTGTAAAAAACAATCAATTACCAAGTGCCTCACTTTCTGGACAATTTTTTAAGCTAACGAAAGCAGATGTAAAAGGAAATTTAATTCCAGAATCGGGTGGAGGAATAGATATTAACCAATTAATGCTTGGTCAAGCCAATGTTACTGTACCAGTTTTTAATGGATTTAAGATTCAAAATAGCATTAAAGCTTCTCAAAATTTAAATTTAGCTGAAGTTAGTAATGCTCAACATACTAAAGAAGAAATCGCTTTATATGTGACACAACTTTATTTTAGTTTGTATAAAACGCAAGAAATGATTCTGTTAACAGAAGATAATTTAAAAAGTGCACATCAACGTGTTGTTGATTTTCAAGCGTTGGAAGACAACGGACTTTTAGCGCACAACGATTTATTAAAAGCCCAATTACAAGAATCTAATATCGAATTGTCCTTAGAAACTGCCAAAAAGAATAATTCGGTTTTAAACTTTCAATTAGTAAATTTTTTACAATTACCTGAAGGCACAAAAATTAAAATATCGGAAGAAGAATTTAAATCGATAACTACCATTTCGGATAATTCGGTTCAAAGAAAAGATTTAGAAGCATTGACTTTTCAACAAGAAGCATCAAAAAATAACATTAAAATCGCTAAAGGAAATTATTATCCTTCTTTAAATTTAATTGGTGGTTATATTGCTTTAGATGTCAAAAATGCATTGACTGTTACGAATGCGATGAATTTTGGAGCTGGAATTTCTTATGATATTTCTTCGATTTTCAAAAATCAGAAAAATGTAGAAAAAGCCAAAAGTAAATCTTTAGAAGTAGAAAATCAGATTGCGATTTTAAACGAAAAAATTACGGAAGAAGTGCAAGAAGCTACTGAAAATTACAATTTAGCCATCAAACAAAAAAGTGTTTACGAAAAAGCTCAATTACAAGCCACAGAAAACTACAGAATCGTTTTAGATAAGTATAACAACGGTTTATCTAACACCAATGATTTATTA
This sequence comes from Flavobacteria bacterium RIFCSPLOWO2_12_FULL_31_7, assembly GCA_001800945.1. Taxonomy (GTDB): domain Bacteria; phylum Bacteroidota; class Bacteroidia; order Flavobacteriales; family Flavobacteriaceae; genus Flavobacterium. Next base: position 3,943 of record MGWJ01000034.1, on the reverse strand, counting down.
GAAGCGAACTTGGAGCAATTACAAGCAAAAATTAATTATGCCATTTCCACTTCAGATATTTTACAAAAATATTACGAACTACAATTTCAAAAAGGAAAACTAACTCAATCAATAAAATAAAATATATTCAAAATGGAAAAAAAGAAAACCAATAAAAAATTTACATTCATCTTAATTGGAATTGTAACTTTAGGTCTAGTATACGGAGGATATAAATACAATCATTCACTTTCTCATGAAACTACTGATGATGCGCAAGTAGAACAAAATATGACTCCAATTATTCCTAGAGTCACAGGTTATATTCAAAAAATATATGTGAAAGACAACCAATTTGTAAAAAAAGGAGATACTTTATTTGTGATTGATAATAGTGATTACACAGTTAAAGTAGAAGAAGCCAAAGCAGCTTTATTAGCAGCAGAAAGTTCATTTGAAGTTTCTAAAGCAGATGTTGGAACGGTTCAAAGTACTGTTTCTGTTAGTGATGCGAATGCGAAAACTTCAATTAATAGTATAGAATCGGCTCAAATTAAATTATGGAGAGCTACAAATGATTTCGAACGTTTTGAGAATTTATACAAAAACAAATCGATTACCAAACAACAATACGAGCAAGCGTTAGCCGCGAAACAAGAAGCAGAAAGTCAGTTAAAAATGATGAAGCAACAAAAAAGCGCGAATGATTTTCAAAAAAATGTTGCGGTAACAAGAACAAACGTTTCTCAAAAACAAACTTCTGTGGCAGCAGCTAATATTGAAAGAGCCAAAGCCGCTTTAGAAGCTGCAAAATTGAATTTGCAATATACAGTGGTAACAGCGGCTACAAACGGACAAGTTTCTACAGTCGATTTACAACCAGGACAATTAATTCAGCCTGGACAATCATTATTTTATATCATTAATTCTGATGAAGTTTGGGTGGTGGCGAATTTTAAAGAAACGCAATTAAATAAAATGAAATTAGGACAAACAGTTGAAATTAAAGCAGATGCTTTTCCTAATGAAAAATTTGAAGGAACAATTACTTCTTTTTCTCCAGCTACAGGTTCTCGTTTTTCTTTATTACCACCTGATAATGCCACTGGAAACTTCGTAAAAACCGTACAACGTTTACCAGTTAAAATTTCTTTATCCAAGAATAATGTGGAAGAAAAAATCAAATTATTGCGTTCAGGAATGAATGTAGAAGTGGATGTACATTTAGATTAATTATGAGCGCTACTACAGCAAATACTCACGAAGATAGTTTAGTTGAATATGGCTTTAACAGAGTCATAATCACTATCACAGCCGTTTTATGCGCACTTTTAGAAATTGTAGACACTACAATTGTAAATGTGGCCTTGAACGATATGCGTGGAAGTTTAGGTGCAACGTTAACCGATGTAGCTTGGGTAATTACAGCATACGCAATTGCAAATGTTATTGTTATTCCAATGACTAGTTGGTTATCACAACAATTTGGTAGAAGAAACTATTTTGCAGCTTCAATTATCATATTTACAACAGCTTCCTTTTTGTGTGGAAATGCCACTGATATTTGGGAATTAATCATTTTCAGATTCATTCAAGGATTAGGTGGTGGAGCGTTATTAGTAACTTCTCAAACTATCATTACAGAAAGTTATCCAGTTGCTAAACGAGGAATGGCGCAAGCAATTTACGGAATGGGAGTAATCGTAGGTCCAACTTTAGGTCCGCCATTAGGAGGTTATTTAGTGGATACGTATTCTTGGCCTTATATTTTTTACATTAATATTCCAATTGGAATTATCGCTACTTTATTGACGTTACGTTATGTAAAAAGTCCAAAATATGGAGAAAAATTAAGTGCAAATCAAGTTGATTGGTTCGGAATTATCACTTTAGCTGGATTTATTGGATCGTTACAATACGTTTTAGAACATGGTCAGCAAGACGATTGGTTTAATGATACTTCAATTATTACTTTAAGTACGATTAGTTTTTTCAGTTTGTTTTTCTTTGTTTGGAGGCAATTAACTTATAAATTTCCAATTGTAAATCTTAAAGTTTTAAAAGATACCAATTTACGTATTGGGACCATTTTAAGTTTCATTATGGGATTTGGTTTATATGGTTCCACATTTATTATTCCAATTTACACACAATCAATATTAGGTTGGACGGCTACTGACGCAGGTTTACTGTTGATTCCGAGTTCTTTAATGACGGCTTTCATGATGCCAATTATTGGACAGTTATTACAAAAAGGTGTACCTCAGAAATATTTGGTTGCTGGTGGATTTTTAATGTTTTTTATCTTTACATTTTGGATGTATAATGTGATGACGCCAGATACAGGAGAAGAATATATGTATTGGCCATTAATTATGAGAGGTTTAGGTTTAGGGTTGTTATTCGTACCAATTACCACTTTATCTTTATCCACTTTAAAAGGGAAAAGTATTGGTGAAGGAGCCGCTTTTACAGGAATGATGCGACAATTAGGTGGTTCATTCGGAATTGCAATTATCACAACCTTTATTGCCCGATTTACACAAGAACACCGCGTAAATTTAATTTCAAATATTGATGCCACTAAAACACAGGTTCAAGATAGAATTACACAATTACAACAAGGTTTTATGGCAAAAGGATTTAGCACGAATGAAGCTTTAGATAAAGCGCATAAAATACTAGATTTCAGTGTAACAAAACAAAGCACGGTCTTGTCTTATATGGATATTTTCTTGTACTTAGGAATTCTGTTTCTAGTTTGTATTCCAGTAATTCTTCTGATTAAAAACAATAAAAACAAAGTTGATATTAGTGAAGCAATGCATTAATTGAAACATATTTTTCAAAAAAAATTCCCAATCAAACGATTGGGAATTTTTTTATCTCGTAAAAACTAATTTATTTCCTTCCGATAAATTACTATCAAATTGATAACCTTCGTAGTTGAAACCTTTCAAATCTTCAATAGTTTCAGCATTTGTATCAATAATATAACGAACCATCATACCACGAGCTTTCTTCGCAAAGAACGAAATCATTTTTAATTTTCCATCTTTATAATCTTTAAATTCTGGCGTAATCACAGGAACTTTTAGTTTTTTTACATCAACAGCTGAAAAATATTCATTACTGGCTAAATTCACAAATAATTCGTCTTTTTCTAATTCTGAATTTAAAGCATCTGTAATCGTTTTTTTCCAGAATTCGTATAAGTTTTTCTTCGTACCAATTTTAATGGAAGTTCCCATCTCTAAACGATAGGCTTGCATTAAATCTAACGGTTTCAATAAACCATATAAACCTGAAAGTATGCGTAATTTATCTTGTAAATCGGCCAATTTTTCTGTAAGTAAAGTGTACACATCTAAACCAGAATAAACATCACCATCAAATGTATAAATTGCTGGTCGTGCATTTTCTGGAGTAAAAGGTGTGTGCCAATCCTGATTGCGTTGCCAATTTAATTCACCTAATTTTTCAGAAATATCCATCAATTCCATTAATTGTTTGGGCTTCTTCTTTTTTAATGTTTTTTGAATGGTTTCGGCTTGTTTTAAAAACAAAGATTCCGTGTGCAATAGAGTTGGAAGTTCCTTTTCTAAATTTAAAGATTTTGCAGGCGATATAACGATTTTCATTTTTATAGAATTTTTTCAAAAATAATATTTATATACGAGTTTTTTACAACATAGGTTTAAGAAATTTAGTTGACTGATATAATTTCTCAAATCTGTGTTGTGAATATAAAAATATTGATAGTTGAACTTGCTCTTGAACTTGAACTTGTTTAACTTCGCAAAATGATTAAAGTAATTCTTTTAGGTTCCGGAAACGTGGCAACACATTTATTTCAGGCTTTTTCGAAAGCAACTGAAGTAGAAGTCGTTCAAGTTTTTTCTAGAACCATTTCTAAAGATTTTCCTGAAAGCATTCAAACTTCCGATTTTACTCAAATTTTAGA
>MGWJ01000033.1 GCA_001800945.1 Flavobacteria bacterium RIFCSPLOWO2_12_FULL_31_7 | reverse complement strand
TACCAATATTTCCTGCCAATCCTACATTTAATCCACCTTGTTTTAGTAAATGATAAGTTAACAAAGTGGTAGTGGTTTTCCCATTACTTCCGGTAATTCCGATTGTTGTTGCTGTTGTGAAAGGCGCAGCGAATTCAATTTCAGAAATCACTGGAATCTTTTTTTCCAATAACTTTTTTACGATTGGTGATTTTTCTGGAATCCCTGGGCTTTTCATAACTACATCTGCATTCAGAATTAATTCTTCTGTATGCTTTTGATCTTCAAATGCAATTTTATTTATAGTAAGAACTTCTTTGTAATTTTCTTTAATTTTTCCGAAATCAGACACAAAAACATCGTATCCTTTTTTCTTTCCGAGAATAGCGGTTCCTACACCACTTTCTCCACCACCTAATATTACTAATCTCATACTATCTTAATTTTAAAGAAACTAATGAGAAAATCGCTAAAATGATAGCCACAATCCAAAAACGAGTAACGATTTTACTTTCGTGATATCCTTTTTTCTGATAATGATGATGCAAGGGCGACATTAAGAAAATACGACGACCTTCACCATATTTCTTTTTGGTATATTTAAAATATGCTACTTGTAGTACAACTGAGAAATTTTCCGCTAAGAAAATTCCACATAAAACTGGAATCATTAATTCTTTACGAACCGCAATAGCGATTACGGCAATAATTCCACCTATGGTTAAACTTCCCGTATCACCCATAAAAACGGTAGCTGGATAAGTATTGTACCACAAGAAACCAATTAATGCTCCAACAAAAGCTGCAATATAAATGGTCATTTCTCCCGAATTTGGGATATACATAATGTTCAAATAGTTAGAGAAAATAATGTTACCCGAAACGAAAGTAAAAATACCTAAAACCAATACTGAAATAGCAGAAGTACCGGCAGCTAAACCATCAATTCCATCAGTTAAATTCGCACCATTTGAAACCGCAGTGATAATAAAAATTACAACTGGAATAAAAATTAACCAAGCCCATTTTTGGTAATCATCGCCCATAAAAGACAGCAATTCTGCATAATCAAAAGTGTTGTTTTTTACGAATGGAATAGTCGTTTCCATTGATTTTACTTCTGGAGAAGTTGATTTTATTACCGTTTCAATTCCTTGCTTTTTCAACACCACATCTTCCTTAATGGTCACGCTTGGACTAAAATATAAAGTAGCACCAACGATAATTCCTAAACCAATTTGTCCAATAACTTTGAATCGTCCTTTTAAACCTTCTTTATCTTTTTTGAAAACTTTGATATAATCATCTAAGAAACCAATACTTCCCATCCAAACGGTAGTTACCAAAAGTAAAATGATGTAAATATTATCCAACTTCGCCAACAATAATACCGGAACAAGCGTGGCTAAAATAATAATCAATCCACCCATTGTTGGTGTTCCAGCTTTTTGTACTTGACCATCTAAACCTAACTCACGAACGGTTTCTCCAACTTGTTTGTTTCTTAAATATCCTATGATTCTTTTCCCGTAAATCGTAGAAATTAGTAACGACAAAATAACCGCCATTCCAGAACGGAAAGTGATATATTGAAACAAACCTGCTCCTGGCAAATTGTAGACTTCGTCTAGGTATTTAAAAATGTAGTATAACATATTTTTGGGTTTTACAGGATTAAAAGCTTTTGAGTTTAAAGGTTCTTAGTTTAAAAAATACTTTTTACTTTTTACTTTTTACTTTTTACTTTTTACTTTTTACTTTTTACTATTTTTCTAATTGTTTTAATAATTCTTGTACGGTTTCCATATCGTCAAAATGATGACGCACACCGTTTATTTCTTGATAGGTTTCATGACCTTTTCCAGCGATTAGAATAATATCACCAGGATTTGCCATTTGACATGCTGTTTTAATCGCTTGTTTTCTATCCAGAATTGAAATTGTTTTTTTAAAATTCTGACCTTCTACTCCAGCTTCCATTTCTTCAATAATCGTTTGTGGATTTTCAGTTCTTGGATTATCTGCTGTAAAAATCGCTTTGTCGCTTAATGATGCAGCGATGTTGGCCATAATTGGTCGTTTTGTTTTATCTCTATCGCCACCACAACCCACAATTGTAATTAATTGCTCGTTTTTGGTACGAATATCTTCGATTGTTTTTAGTACATTTTCTAATGCATCTGGCGTGTGTGCATAATCTACAATAGCAGTGATTTTAGATTCAGAAATGATAAATTGAAAACGTCCAGAAACACTTTCTAATTCTGATAATAAGCGTAAAGCTTCACTACTTTCGATACCTAATTCTAAGGCCACACCGTAAATAGCTAATAAATTATACGCATTGAAAGAACCAATTAATTTCGTCCAAACCTCATCATTATTAATTTTTAAAACTAAACCTGATAATTGATTTTCTAAAACTTGTGCTTTAAAATCGGCATACGTTTTTAAGGCATACGTTCTTTTTCGAGCAACTGTATTTTGAAGCATGACTACTCCATTTTTATCATCCACATTCGTGATGGCAAAAGCTGATTTTGGCAAACTATCAAAAAATGATTTTTTCACATCTCTGTATTCGGCAAACGTATCATGATAATCTAAATGATCGTGCGATAAATTTGTGAACACACCACCTTCAAAATGTAAAGATTCTGTTCTTTTTTGATGAATTCCGTGAGAAGAAACTTCCATAAAACAGAATTCGCAACCCACTTCCACCATTTCATCTAAATACTGATTGATGGTTAATGAGTCTGGAGTCGTATGCGTCGCTTTATATTCGACATCATCCACCATGATTTTAACAGTTGAAAGCAAGCCTACTTTATAGCCTGCTCTTTTGAACATTTGGTACAATAACGATGCTATTGTTGTTTTTCCGTTTGTTCCTGTAATTCCAACTAATTTTAATTTTTGAGACGGATTATCGTAAAAATTCGCCGCTAAATACGATAAAGCTTGATTGGAGTTTTGAACTTTTACGTACGTGATATTTTCTAGTAAAGTAGCTGGTAAATCTTCGCAAACTATAACAGAAGCACCTAAAGAAATTGCTTTATCGATGAACTGATGTCCATCTGAAAGTGATCCTTTTATTGCTACGAAAACATCGTTATTTGAAACTTTTCTGGAATCAAACTCGATTTTTGCAATAGTCAAATCCGTTGAACCGTGAACCGCTTCAATCGTAACTTTATATAATATGTCTTTTAATTTACTCACGATAATTCAATGATTATAGTTTGATTTTTCTTGAAAATTTCACCCGGATTGATGGATTGTTTTTTAACTTTACCCACACCAATAAATTTCACTTTTAATCCTAAATTTTCTAATAAAGAAACAGCATCCATTCCGGCCATTCCTTTTACATTTGGAACTTTATTTGTATTTCCTTGCGATTTTTTTTCGTATTCCGCATACAAAACATCTTGCTTAGCATTTTTTAGTTTGATGCCTTTGAACTTGTTAGTATTTGGCACATCAGTAAATATTTTTTGTGCGATACGTTTAAAAACAGGTCCAGCCACATCCGCTCCATAATAATTATTTAACGACGTGTTTGGTTTGTGCACTACAATGATGCAAGAATATTTTGGATTATCAGCTGGAAAATATCCAACAAAAGAAGAAGCATAATACATATTCTCTTTTCCTTTGCTATAATTTACTTGTGCTGTTCCTGTTTTACCAGCCATCGAAAAATCCGAAGAATACAATTTACTTCCTGTTCCTTTTTTCACCACATTGGCTAAAACGGCTTTTACTTTAGCTAAAGTTTCATCTGAACACATTTTTTCGTTGATTACTTCAGCCTCGTATTTTTTTATGGTTTTATTCCATTCTTTAATTTCTTTAACGAAAATAGGCTTAATCATTTTTCCGTTATTGGCAATTCCGTTGTAGATTGTTAAAGTTTGCAAAGGCGTCATAGAAACCCCGTAACCGTAAGCCATCCATGGTAAAGAAAGCGCATTCCATTTATCTGTTCCAGGTTGAGGAATGTATGATTTTGCTTCACCTAACAACTGAATTCCAATTGGTTTATTTAATCCATAACTATTTAATCGGTCTGTAAATTGTTTCGGATTATTTTTATAATTTTCTTGAACTGCTTGAACCAAAACCGTATTGGAAGACACTTCAAAACCTCTTGCTAAAGAAATACTTCCGTAGCCGCCATCATGTGAATCTTTTACTTTTCTGTTTCTGATGGTAATGATTCCACCGTTTGTATTGTATACTTTTGAAGTATCGACTTTTTTATCATCTAAAAGTGCAATTAAATCTAACAATTTAAATGTTGAACCTGGTTAATGAGATTCGGCAACCGCATAATTTTGTGTTTCGAAGTACGAACCGTCTTCTGCTCTACCTAAATTCGAAATGGCTTTTACCTCTCCTGTTTTGGTTTCCATTACTACTACACAACCGTGATCTGCTTCGTACAATTCTAATTGTTTCAGCAAAGCATGGTGTGCAATATCTTGAATGAAAACATCGATAGTAGAAATAATATCGTAGCCATCAATTGGATCTAATTCGTTTACATCTGAGATTGGTTTCCATTGGTTTTTTGCAATTTTCTGCATCAAACGATGTCCATTTTTTCCGTTTAAATATTTACGAAATGCGTATTCTAAACCTTTCCCTTGATTTCCATCACGCTCATAACCAATAGTCCTGTTGGCAATTAATCCGACTGGATGCTTACGAACAGTTTGTTGTTCTACGATGATTCCGCCTTTATTTGCTCCTAACTTGAATAATGGAAATTTTTTTACTCGCATGTATTCTGTAAAACTCAATTTTCTTGCGACTAAAAAATATCTGTTTTTGGTATTTTTCGCTTTTCTTAAATCTCTTTGAAATTCCCCTGAAGATTTGCCTAAAAGACGTGCTAAGGAATCGGAAAGCGCCACATAATTTTTCTCAAAATTTTCATCTGAAGGAGCAACCGCGTCAAAACGTATGGTGTATTCTGGAATAGATGTTGCTAATAAACTTCCATCTGAAGAATAAATATTCCCTTTGTTGGCTGGAATATCGAAATTTTTAACCGTTCGTTGTTTCGCTAAATTTCGGTAATATTCACCACCAACCCATTGGATATTGAATAACTTAACGGCAATGGCAATAGAAAACGCAAAAACACAGACTACTACAAAAGTGAGTCTGTATGAAATGATGTTATCTTTTTTTACTGCCATATTTTTAATTTATCGAAAAAACTTTTGTCTTCAGGTTTGCGTATTACTATTTTTTTGGGTGGAACGGATGAAGGTAAAATTTGTCTTTCTTCCATTTTTTTTGAAATAGTTGATTCCATTTTAAGCTTCATTAACTCGGAACGTGTATCTACAAATCGGGAACGCAACTCTTTTACTTCATTGGTTAACCTAGTAATTTTATAATTTTTTTCGTCGTAATTATGATTAAAATAAATCATCAACATAGCCAATGAAAACAAGAAAATGATAAATTTCCATGTTTTAAGCGCGTCATCATCAATTAAGAATTTCGCTTTTAAAAGACTATATATACTACTTTCTTTAGTCATTATTTTTTTTCTGCCACACGTAATTTGGCGCTTCTTGCTCTGTTATTGACTTCAATTTCTGCTGCTGATGGCACAATTAACTTTTCGATAATTTTAAAAGGCACTTCAAAATTTCCAAAGAAATCGCGTTCAGGTTCCCCTTCAAACATTCCGTTTCTAATGAATCTTTTCACTAATCTATCTTCTAAAGAATGATAAGAAATTACACTTAATCTTCCACCAGAAACCAGCAACTCTTCTGTTTGCGTTAAAAATTCTTTCAGCACTTCAATTTCTTGATTTACTTCAATACGAATCGCTTGGTATATTTGTGCTAAAATTTTATTGGCTTTATGTCCAGGTAAAAATCTCGCTAAAACTTCTTTTAATTCTTCTGAACTTTTAATTTTTTTATCGGCTCTAGCAGCTACAATCACATTAGCCATAGCGCCACCATTCTTCAATTCACCGTAATCTAGAAAAACGCGTTTTAGTTCTTTTTCTTCATAATCATTAATAACTTCATATGCTGAAAGTGCATCATTTTGATTCATTCGCATATCTAAAGCACCATCGAAACGAGTAGAAAAACCTCTATCTGCCACATCAAATTGATGAGAAGAAACTCCGAAATCTCCTAAAATCCCATCCACTTGTTTCACGCCATGAAAACGCAAAAACCTTTTGATAAATCGGAAATTTTCATTGATTAACACAAATCTTTCATCATCAATTGCATTTTCTAAAGCATCTTTATCTTGATCAAAGGCAAATAATTTACCTTTTGGACCTAAATACTTCATGATTTCTCTAGAATGTCCTCCACCACCGAAAGTAACATCTACATATATTCCATCAGGCTTAATATTTAAACCTTCTACCGTTTCTTTTAAAAGTACAGGATTATGATATTCCATCTTCGTCTTCATTTTGATTACCCATTACTTCTTCAGCCAAATCTGCAAAATCAACCATCGCATTATCTAAAGCAGATTCGTATAAATTTTTATCCCAAATTTCAATAATTGAAACCGCAGAGGACAACACAATATCTTTATCAATTTTAGAAAACAACACTAAATCTTTCGGAATTAACAAACGACCAGTTGCATCAATTTCAACCATTTTCACACCAGCTGTAAAAGCCCTGATGAAATCGTTGTTCTTTTTTACAAATCGGTTTAATTTGTTAATTTTTTGCATGACTTTATTCCATTCACTCATTGGATACAATTCCAAACAAGACTGAAACACAGAACGTTTCAATACAAAACCCTCCTCAAGATTGCCCAATTGCTTCTTGAGAGGCGCAGGCACCATTAGCCTTCCTTTTGCATCGACTTTACACTCGTATGTTCCTAAAAATGTATTCAACTTTTTTGAATGAATTAATAATGAGACAAATTTAAAAAATATTTTACCACTTTTTACCACAAACTACCACTTTGTTAATAAGTTTTTACTCAAAAAAGATCTAAATCCCACTTATCATCAGAAAACACACTTATTAACGAAGATTTGAAGTTTTTAACTAATTTTTAATCCTTTGGAAAAATCTTGTTAATTACCTATATAAACAAGTAAACAAATTGAACATTAAGCATTTAGCCTTTAAACAATTTAATAATCTACGATATAGAGCAAATGTGAAAAATTTGTGTATTTTTGTAAATATTGATTATTTGAAGACGAAGAAGAATTTATGATAAAGAAAGAGAAAAAATACACCTATTTTGAAGCAGGAGAAGGTACTCCAATTGTTGTTTTACACGGATTAATGGGTGGTTTAAGTAATTTTGATGGTGTAGCTAATTTTTTCCCAAAGAAAGGATACAAAGTGATAATCCCAGAATTACCTATTTACACGCAAAGTTTATTGAAAACGAATGTAAAAGCATTTGCAAAATATGTAAAAGATTTTGTTACATACAAGGGATTTGAACGTGTAATTTTAGTTGGAAATTCTTTAGGCGGACACATTGGTTTATATTTTACGAAACAATATCCAGAATTGGTTAGAGGTTTAGTAATTACCGGAAGTTCAGGCTTATACGAAAGTGCGATGGGCGAAAGTTACCCAAAACGTGGTGATTACGAATACATCAGAAAAAAAGCTGAAGATGTGTTTTACGATCCAAAAATTGCTACAAAAGAAATTATTGATGAAGTTTTTGCCACTGTAAACGACAGAATTAAATTACTAAAAACATTAACGATTGCTAAAAGCGCGATTCGTCATAATATGGCAAAAGATTTGCCAAAAATGCATGCACCAACTTGTATTATTTGGGGAAAACAAGATAAAGTTACGCCACCTGAAGTGGCTGATGAATTCAACAAATTGTTACCGAATTCTAATTTATATTGGATTGACGAATGTGGACACGCTGCGATGATGGAAAAACCAGACGAATTTAACGAGTTGTTATACGGTTGGTTAACCGAAAAAAAATTATAAATAATATAAAGTCATTCCTTATAGAGTGACTTTAAATTTTTTAATACCTATGAAAATTAATACAGCCGAATTTGTAATTAGTAATTCCGAAGTGGAAAAATGTCCGAAAGACAGAATTCCGGAATATGCTTTTATTGGAAGATCTAATGTTGGAAAATCATCGTTAATTAACATGATTACCAATCATAAAAACCTTGCTAAAACTTCTGGAAGACCAGGAAAAACTCAGTTAATTAATCATTTTTTAATTAACAAAAACTGGCATTTAGTGGATTTACCTGGTTATGGTTATGCGAAAGTTTCGAAAACAACGAAAGCAAAGTTTCAGCAATTTATTACGGATTATTTCGAAACCAGAGAACAATTAATTTGCGCGTTTGTTTTAGTCGATATTAGACACGAACCACAAAAAATTGACACTGAATTTATTGAATATTTAGGAGAAAGTGAAATTCCGTTTTGTATTGTTTTTACGAAAGCTGACAAATTAGGGAAAACACACATTCATAAACATGTGGAAGCCTACAAGAAAAATTTATTAGCAAATGATTGGGCAGAAATGCCGCAATATTTTATAACCTCAGCTGAAAGTACTTTAGGAAAAGAAGAAATTCTAACTTATATCGACGAAGTAAATCAAAGCTTGTTTACGGGTTCTGATTTTTAAAACAGGTACGCAGATTTAACGGATTAAGCGGATTTAATTTATATAAAACCCTCCAAGAGTTTTGAACTCTTAGAGGGTTTTTAGTTTTACTTCACCAACAACGAATGCTGTGTCATTGCGCTTGGTTGTTCAATTCCCATTAAATCTAAAATTGTTGGCGCTACATCACCTAAAACTCCAGATTGAATCTTAATTTTATCGTTATCTACCAGTATCACTGGAACTGGATTTGTAGTGTGCGCCGTATTTGGAGAACCATCTGGATTAATCATTGTTTCGCAATTTCCATGATCGGCAATAACTATTGTAGTGTAGTTGTTTGCTAATGCGGTTTCAATAATTTCTTTTACACAAACATCTACTGCTTCGCAGGCTTTTATCGCTGCAGACATACTTCCTGTGTGCCCAACCATATCCCCATTGGCAAAATTTAAACATACGAAATCCACATCTCCTTTTTGTAATTCAGGTACCAAAGCATCTTTTAATTCGAACGCACTCATTTCTGGTTTCAAATCGTAAGTAGCGACTTTTGGCGAATTCTTTAAGATTCGAGATTCCCCTTCAAAAGGTTCTTCTCTTCCACCTGAAAAGAAAAACGTCACGTGAGGGTATTTCTCCGTTTCGGCAATACGAATTTGCTTTTTCCCAGCTTTAGAAAGGACTTCTCCTAATGTTTCTGTGATATTGTCTTTATCGTAAATCACATGAACATTTTTGTAGGTATCATCATAATTAGTAAGTGTTACATAATATAATGGCAACTTATGCATGTTTTGCTCATGGAAATCGGTTTGAGAAAGCGCTTCTGTTAATTCTCTACCTCTATCGGTTCGGAAATTAAAGAAAATCACCACATCATCTTCTTGAATGGTTTGCCCTTCAATTGAAAATAATGGTTTAATAAATTCATCCGTTACATTTTCGTCATAACTTTTTTGAAGACTTGCTACTAAATTCGTAGATTTTTCTCCTATTCCATTTACTATTAAATCGTAAGCGATTTTGACTCTTTCCCAACGTTTATCTCTATCCATGGCATAATATCTTCCTACCACAGAAGCTAATTTTGCATGAGTATTGGAAAGAAAATCTTGTAAATCTTGAATGTATTTTTTTCCTGATTTCGGATCCACGTCACGTCCATCTGTAAACGCATGAACAAATGTGTTTTTTACGCCATTTTCTTCGGCAGCTTGAATTAATCCTCGTAAATGTGATGTATGAGAATGCACACCCCCATCTGAAACCAAACCTAAAAAATGCACATTTTTATGATTGGCTTTGGCGTAATTAAAAGCGTCAATTAACGGTTTTTCATTTTTTAAAGTATGCTTTTGAACGGCTAAATTAATTTTAGCTAAATCTTGATACACGATTCTTCCAGCACCTAAGTTCATGTGACCGACTTCCGAATTTCCCATTTGACCTTCTGGCAAACCTACATGAAGTCCGTCAGTACGTAATTCGGCATTGGGGAAATCTTTATAAAGTGAATCTATAAAAGGAGTATTGGCATTATCTATAGCAGAAACTTTCGGATCTGGAGAATGTCCCCAACCGTCCAAAATCATTAAAATTACTTTTTTATTCATGGCTGTGTTAATTAAGCTACGAAGTTAGTAATTTTTTATTCGCACCTTTAAAAAAAGTATTAACGAAAAGGTTTTCTGAAATTATTTTTTACAGATTAAGGCTTACACTTTTGGTTTAAATGCATTTTTTGCTTGATTGTAGTCAATAAAATAACGCACACTAATAGAAAAAACATGATTTAACTGTTCGTGATTAAAAATTTGTTTCGAATTGTAACTGAAATCTTTATCAATTTTGTTTTCGAAAATTCCAGAAGAATTTCTATACAAAACTGACATTTGACTGCCCGGCGCGAACCACCAACTGTAGGATAAATCGAAATTCCATAAATTAAAATTTTGATTGGCATCACCAGTGTAGTTATACGGTTCTACATATCCATTTTCTAACAATTTATGGTACGAATTATTTTCAGAAAACGACCAATAATGTCTTAATTTCAATCCGAAATTCATTTGAGAACTGATGGAATATTTTCCTTCTAAACTGGTTTCTAAAGTTTGATTATCTCTTTTAGCGAAAACAATATCGTCACCTACACGATCCACTCTTCCTAAATCTTGGTATTCGTTATAAAAATTACTTCTATATATTAAGGTAAATTTATCATTAAAGCGATATCTCGGACTTACCATCAAACCCCAATACCACCAACCTTTTGTTTCTGTGAACCCAACATTTGGTTCCACATCAAAAGCAAATTTATTATTATAATTACTAGACACCCACATCCAAGTTCCATAATTTTTCGGAAAAATAACATATCTACCTTCCACTTGAGGATTATAGAAATTAAATCTTTCAAACGGATTGGCATTGAAACCCAAACCAGCAGCATGATTTTTCTTAGTCGTTAAATTCATATTGACGTTAAAATTTTGCTCTTGCAAATAATTGGTACGATTATCATATTGCGTAAAGGCATTAAAATTAATACGAAATGAATTTAGCTTGTTGGTAGATTTTAAAGTTCTGTAACTCGCATTCCCATAAAGTGAATAATAATTGGTTTGAAAATTTATTCCCAAATCGTTATTATCATAATCATCTGAAACGTATTCTCCACCTACAGAATATCTAATTTTTCCTGATGTTTCTCCAAAATTTAAACTAGTTGAAATTCCTTTTTTATCTTCTAAATTTTGGTAACTATTTACATAACTATATCTAAAAACCCCGTTGGTATTGTAAGTGTTTTTCTTTGTATTTAAGTCGAAAGCGGCTGCGGAAACATTGGCATCTCTATAAAATCCGTCTCTTGTAACATTGGTATTGACAAAAGAAACAGATGAATTTCCATTAAAACGTTGATCTAAAACCAATACATTATAATTAGCCATGGGTTCAACAGTTTCTGCTCGTTCTTCTCCAGTAACCACATTCCGAATTAACGCATTTGTTTTTTTAGTAACCGTATTTAAGAAACCTACACCTAAACCATCTTTGGTACGACCAGAAATTTTAACTGCATTGACTAAATCAATAGTTTTAGGATATTCTATAACTTCTTCATTAGCAGTTGTTGTAGGATAAGTACTGGCTCTTTGTCCGATTCTTCTTGAATAAAACAAACCACCTTTATTAAACAAATCGGTTCCTTCTGTGAAAAAAGGTCGATTTTCATTGAAAATTTGTTCGAACGGACCAAGATTTAAAACTTTATTATCGAATTTCGTTTGTCCGAAATCGGGAATCAATACCATATCAAGCGTAAAGGCATCGGTTAATCCGTATTTTAAATCTAAACCCCCTTTAATATTTCCGAATGTTTTTTCTTGCGCTGGACTATTTAAATAAAAAGAAGAATATGGAATTAAGAACAAACGAGTTGGTGTATCAATTTTTTCAATTCCTTCTAAAATTCCAGCTTGTTGCGTTAAAGCTCCTTTTTTATTATCGACTGGATTCCAAGTAAATTTTTGACGTAAACGACGTACTTCTCTGAAAAAGTTA
>MGWJ01000032.1:9505-11463 GCA_001800945.1 Flavobacteria bacterium RIFCSPLOWO2_12_FULL_31_7 | reverse complement strand
CATTTAGAGAAGCTGTTTATAGTGCAATTGACATCTATAAAAACCGAATCGAATATAATGAGCTAACCAACAATCCTTTGAAAAAAGCAACAGGAAAAGTTTAATTTAAAAAAAAGCAAAGAAAATTATTGTAATTCCAATATTTTTGTATCTTTGCACACCCTTATAAAAAGGGGAAAACTGATATTATGGAAAAATTAAAAGATTTTTTAATCCCATTTTCAGGATTAAAACTGGGTAAACACCAGTTTGAGTTTCAAGTAAACAATACGTTCTTTACTCATTTTGGATATGATGAATTTAATAGTTCTGACCTCAAAGTGAAAACCATATTAGAGAAAAAAAGCAATATGCTTGAATTGAATTTTTCGCATACCGGAACCGTAAATGTTCCTTGTGATTTAACCAATGAAGATTTTGATTTACCTGTAAAAGGAAAAATGAAGTTGATAGTTAGATTTGGCGATGAATTTAATGATGAGAATGATGAATTTATCATTTTACCTCATGATGAGTTTCAAGTAGATGTTGCACAGTTTATTTATGAAATGATTGTGTTGTCTGTTCCGACAAAAAGAATTCATACCGGCATAAAAGACGGAACATTACAAACAGAAGCATTACAAAATTTGGAAAAATTTTCTCCTACTGAAACCAAAGCAAAAGAAATTAAAGAAATAGACCCAAGATGGGACGGTTTAAAGAAACTATTAACGGATAAAAAATAGAGTAAAATGGCACATCCTAAACGTAGACAGTCATCGACTAGAAGAGACAAAAGAAGAACACACTACAAAGCATCTGCACAACAAATTGCAACTTGCGTAGTAACTGGTGAAGCTCACTTATACCACAGAGCTTACTGGCATGAAGGTAAAATGTATTACAGAGGTCAAGTTGTTATTGACAAGACTGAAGCAATGGTATAATTACATTAAAATAAATGAGAAACTCTCACTCACGTGAGAGTTTTTTTATTTTAAGTAAAATTATATAATAGTATTTTAAGAAAATTCCGAAATAATTCGTAATTTTCGCCTCTTTACGCACATAAATTTGCAAAGAAAATTATTTATTTATGAAATCGCCATAAACATTGTGTTTTTCAGAAGAAAAACACAATTAATAAAGAGCGATACATATGTTACCAAAAAAAATAACATTAAAACATATGAATAAAATTACTGCCGCAATTACTGCAATAGGCTCGTATGTACCAGAATACGTGTTATCAAATCAAGTTTTAGAAACTTTAGTTGATACGAATGACGAATGGATAACATCTAGAACCGGAATAAAAGAGAGAAGGCTTTTAAAAGAAGAAGGCGAAGGAACCTCTTTCCTTGCCATAAAAGCCGCTCAAAACCTCTTAGAAAAAGCAAAAATAGATCCGAAAGAAATAGACTTGGTAATCATGGCGACTACCACTCCAGACATGCCTGTAGCATCAACTGGAGTGTACGTAGCTACTCAAATTGGAGCAACAAATGCTTTTGCTTACGATTTGCAAGCTGCTTGTTCTAGTTTTCTTTTCGGTATGTCTACTGCTTCTGCTTTTATTCAATCTGGAAAATATAAAAAAGTTCTATTAATTGGAGCCGACAAAATGTCTTCAATTATTGATTATACTGATCGTGCTACATGTATTATCTTTGGAGATGGTGCCGGTGCGGTTTTATTCGAACCTAATTTTGAAGGCTTAGGCTTACAAGATGAAATTCTTAAATCAGACGGAATTGGTAGAGAGTTTTTAAAAATTGAAGCCGGTGGTTCTATCTTACCTCCATCTGAAGAAACAGTTAAAAACAAACAACATTTTGTATTTCAAGACGGAAAAACAGTTTTCAAACATGCCGTATCTGGAATGGCTGATGTAAGCGAAAAAATAATGGAACGCAATAACCTATCTCATGATGACGTTAATTGGTTAATTGCACATCAAGCAAACAAAAGAATTA
>MGWJ01000032.1:8313-9459 GCA_001800945.1 Flavobacteria bacterium RIFCSPLOWO2_12_FULL_31_7 | reverse complement strand
TGGACTAATCAAAAGTATTAGTAAATATTCACAGATATGGAAATACCACTTCTGCCACTTTACCTTTACTTTTATCAGATTTCGAAGATAAATTTAAAAAAGGAGACAATTTAATTTTTGCTGCATTTGGTGGAGGATTCACATGGGGATCTATCTATTTAAAATGGGCATATTAATAATAACAAACTATAACTAAACAACTTTATTATGGATTTAAAAGAAATTCAAAACCTAATCAAATTTGTATCTAATTCTGGAGTAGCAGAAGTAAAATTAGAAACTGGTGATGTGAAAATTACAATTAGAACTACCTTAGAAGGTAATTCTCCTGATATCACATATGTACAACAAGCACCGATGCAACAAGCTATTCAAGCAGCACCAGTAGCTCCAGCTGTAGCAGCACCAGTTGTTGCAACACCAGTCGAAACACCAGCTGAAGATAATTCAAAATACATTACTATTAAATCACCAATGATTGGTACTTTATACAGAAAACCAGCTCCAGATAAACCAATGTTTGTAGAAGTTGGAAGTACAATTAACAAAGGAGATGTAGTTTGTGTAGTTGAAGCTATGAAATTATTTAACGAAATTGAATCTGAAATTTCAGGTAAAATCGTAAAAGTTTTAGTTGACGATTCTTCTCCAGTTGAATTTGACCAACCATTATTTTTAGTTGATCCATCATAAAAAGTTAGAAGTTAGAAATTAGAAGTTAGAAGTATTCTTCCTTCTTTAATTGTCTAATTGACACAACTTGTCCCGATAATTCGGGGTTGTCTAATTGTCTAATTAAAAAAATTATGTTTAAAAAAATATTAATTGCCAATAGAGGTGAAATCGCTCTACGTGTTATTCGTACCTGTAGAGAAATGGGAATTAAAACAGTTGCTGTTTATTCTACTGCTGACGCCGAAAGTTTACACGTAAAATTTGCTGACGAAGCCGTTTGTATTGGACCAGCACCAAGTAATTTATCTTACTTGAAAATGTCTAATATTATTGCCGCAGCGGAAATTACAAACGCAGATGCCATACACCCAGGTTATGGTTTCTTGTCTGAAAACGCAAAATTTTCTAAAATTTGTCAGGAGCACAACATTAAATTCATTGGTGCATCTCCAGAAATGATTGAAAAAATGG
>MGWJ01000032.1:0-8263 GCA_001800945.1 Flavobacteria bacterium RIFCSPLOWO2_12_FULL_31_7 | reverse complement strand
TGATTGAAAAAATGGGAGATAAAGCAACTGCTAAATCAACCATGATAGAAGCTGGTGTTCCTTGTGTTCCAGGTTCTGAAGGTATTCTTGAAGATTTCGAACAAGCTAAAAAAGTAGCCAAAGAAATTGGATATCCGGTTATGATGAAAGCTACTGCCGGTGGTGGTGGAAAAGGAATGCGTGCCATCTGGAAAGAAGAAGACTTATTAAAAGCTTGGGAAAGTGCTCGTCAAGAAGCAGCTGCAGCTTTTGGTAATGATGGAATGTACATGGAAAAACTAATTGAAGAACCAAGACATATTGAAATTCAAGTTGTTGGAGATTCATTTGGTAAAGCTTGTCACCTTTCTGAAAGAGATTGTTCCGTGCAAAGACGTCACCAAAAATTAACTGAAGAAACACCTTCTCCATTCATGACGGATGAACTTCGTGATAAAATGGGATTAGCCGCTGTAAAAGCCGCTGAATATATTAAATATGAAGGCGCTGGAACGGTAGAGTTTTTAGTAGACAAACATAGAAATTTCTACTTTATGGAAATGAACACTCGTATCCAAGTAGAACACCCAATTACAGAACAAGTAATTGATTACGATTTAATTCGTGAACAAATTATGGTGGCAGCAGGTATTCCAATTTCTGGAAAAAACTATTTACCACAATTACACTCTATCGAATGTCGTATTAATGCTGAAGATCCTTACAACGATTTCAGACCTTCACCAGGAAAAATTACCGTTTTACATTCGCCAGGTGGACACGGAGTTCGTTTAGACACTCACGTTTACGCAGGTTATACTATTCCACCAAATTACGACTCTATGATTGCGAAGTTAATTACAACTGCGCAAACTAGACAAGAAGCTATCAATAAAATGAAACGTGCTTTAGATGAGTTTTACATTGAAGGAATTAAAACTACCATTCCTTTCCACAGACAATTAATGGATCATCCGGATTATGTTGCTGGAAATTACACTACTGCCTTTATGGATACTTGGGTAATGGATGCTAAAAAAGAAGATTAAATAATAGATACAAAAAAGGCTGATAAAAATTTTTATCAGCCTTTTTTAATTTATTGGTTTTTTATTTTTTCAAGTCTTTTATCACACTAAAAGCAATATCAATTTGATTCTCATTTACGATAATTGTAAATTCATTACTAGTTGAAATTACTTCATCAATCGTAATTCCTTCCCAAGCTAACGATTGAAAAATATAATAGTATACACCCGGAACCGAAACGTTTTCATGAGGCAATTTTACAGTGATTGAAGATAAATTTTCGTTCTTACTTAATAATTTTTCAGACTTCATACATTCTTCAACAATTGAATTTACTTCAGAACTTACCACAATATTTGTTTCACTTACACCACGAGAAGAGGTATAAAAAACATTTTTGCTGGTTTTAATTTCGAACATTAATTTAGATTGGTTTTCTAACAAAGTATCGGAAATTTCATAAGTATAATCCGTTAATGAAGATCGAACAGTAATCTCACCCAAGTTTTGCAACACTTTAGCAACTCGATGACTAATTTTGAAATCCAATTCTTCAGAAATCCTTTTTAAAGCCATAACAACCGCACCTTGCTTGATATCTTTACCTAAATGCAATTCAATTTCAGGCATGATTATTCTTGCTAATGAAGTTAAATTTATGATTCCTTCCGATAAAGAACTCAATAAAAAAGGCTTTGTTTTTAAATATTTTTCAACTACTGATGCTACTGTCTTCATTTTTGGTCTGTTGTGTCTGTTTTATTTTTGCAAATATAAAAAACAAATTGTTATAATTTTAACTAATTGTCGAAATAATAAAAAGCATCTTTCAAATGTTCAATTTCAAATTGGTTTTCTTTGGCATGAATAGCAATAATATCAAACTGAACCTCTACCTCTAAATCGTTTGAAATCACATACTCATTTATAGCTTTTACTAATAATTTGATTTTTTTAGGCTTTACGAAATCTTGCGGTGAACCAAAATCAATACTACTCCTTGTTTTAACTTCCACTACTGCTAAAACATTTCCCTTTTGAGCGATAATATCCACTTCTGCTTTTTGAAAAACCCAATTCGCTTCTAAAATTTCATAGCCTTTTTCTACTAAAAAATCAACGGCAATTTCCTCTCCTATTTTACCTAATTCATTGTGTTCTGCCATTCTTAAAATGTGTCAATTATCAATGTGTCAATACGACAATTATTATTCGAAAGTTAAATTAATTTCAGTTGCATTTACTTCAAAAACAACTTGACTACCAAGCACTAAAGTTCTATTGTCTTTTTGATGACCTGCACAAAATTCAAAAGCAATTGGTATATTCAAATCTTTTGTAATTTCAGTAATAATTTGCACCTCATTTTGTCCAAACGGAATTTCATTATCATGCATATCTCGCATACTTCCCACAATAATTCCTTTCACATTTTTAAAATAATCATTGCGTTTTAAATTGTAAAGCATTCGGTCAATATGATACAAATACTCATCTAAATCTTCAATAAACAGAATTTTATCTTTCGTATCAATCGATGATTTCGAACCTAGCAAACTATAAATAATAGACAAATTTCCTCCAACTAATTCCCCTTTAGCTACACCTTTTTTATCATACGATTTTGAAGGAATGGTGTACGAATTTTTAATTCCGAAAAGTGCATTTTTAAAAGTTTCCTTTACCCCTTCAGGCGCTTTCGGAACTGTAAAAGGCATAATTGAATGCAAAGTCGCTACGTTTAACGTATTAATATGACTATGTAAAACGGTTACATCACTAAAACCCATCACCCATTTTGGATGCTTTTTAAACTTCGAAAAATCAATTCTATCAATAATTCGAACGGTCCCATAACCACCGCGAGCACACCAAATAGCTTTAACGTCATCATCATCTAATTGCGCTTGAAAATCTGCAGCGCGCTGCTCATCTGTCCCACCAAGTTGACAACTGTCTAAGCCAATAGTGGTGCCTAATTTCACCTTTAAACCCCAAGATTCTAACAAATCAATAGCAGGTTTAGCATCTTCAGGAAAAAATTTACGAGCTGTACAAACAATAGCAACCGTGTCGCCTTTTTTTAAATAAGGAGGAATTTTCATTTTGTGTTGAGAATATGAAATTAAAGAAAGAAAAAATATTAGGAAATATCTATTCATGAAATGTTTTAAATGTTGCTTTCAAATTTAAACAAATTCAAAATAAATTCGCCTATTAGTGCGTAAAAACTTATTTTTGCAGTAAAATTAAATTAAAACCATTAAGAAGTTAATAAAACTAAGACCGAACTTAAAAAAATTAATTACTTAATGGTAAATTGAAGCAGAAATTTCAAAACTAAAATGTTATAAATTAACTTTTAAATAAGCGGCGCTTTGCTAAAAACTTTGCGCCTTAGCGGTAAAACAAAAAATATGTTACAAGATCCAAAAAGATATACCATTACAGCGGCATTGCCTTATACAAACGGACCCATTCATATCGGGCATTTAGCAGGTGTTTATGTTCCTTCAGATATTTATGCCAGATATTTACGTCTTCAAGGAAAAGATGTGGCCTTTATTTGCGGAAGTGACGAACACGGTGTGGCGATTTCCATGAAAGCTAAAAAAGAAGGCATTACACCACAGCAAGTAATTGATAAATATGACGGAATTATTAGAAAATCGTTTGTGGATTTCGGAATTTCGTTTGATAATTATTCTAGAACTTCTTCTGAAATCCATCATCAAACAGCTTCAGAATTTTTCAGAAAGTTATATGACAAAGGAGATTTTATTGAAGAAGTTACCGAACAATTATACGATGCCAAAGCGGATCAGTTTTTAGCAGACCGATTTGTAACTGGAACGTGTCCGAAATGTGCTAACGAAGAAGCTTACGGAGATCAATGTGAAAAATGTGGATCCACATTAAACGCAACCGATTTAATTAATCCGAAAAGCACCATTACTGGCGAAACTCCAATTTTAAAAGCCACAAAACACTGGTTTTTACCTTTAAACAGATACGAAGCTTTCTTAAGAGAATGGATTTTAGAAGGACATAAAAACGATTGGAAACCAAATGTTTACGGACAAGTAAAATCTTGGGTTGATGGCGGATTAGAACCTAGAGCCGTAACACGTGACTTAGATTGGGGAATTGATGTGCCAGTTGAAGGGGCTGAAGGAAAAAAATTATACGTTTGGTTTGATGCACCAATTGGCTACATTTCATCAACCAAAGAATGGGCTGCCAAACAAGGAAAAGATTGGGAACCGTATTGGAAAGATGCCGATACGAAATTGGTTCACTTCATTTGAAAAGACAATATTGTATTCCATTGTATCATTTTCCCAGCTATGTTAAAAGCGGAAGGAAGTTATATTTTACCAGATAATGTTCCCGCTAACGAATTCTTAAATTTAGAAGGAAATAAATTGTCTACCTCAAAGAACTGGGCAGTTTGGTTACACGAATATTTACAAGATTTCCCAGAAAAACAAGATTCGTTGCGTTATGCTTTAACTGCGAATGCACCTGAAACCAAAGATAATGATTTCACTTGGAAAGATTTTCAAGCAAGAAATAATAATGAATTAGCTGCGATTTTTGGAAATTTCATTAACAGAGTTGTAGTTTTAACGAATAAATATTACGACGGAATTGTTCCAACACCAAATGAATATTCAGAAGTTGACTTACAAACCTTAACCGAATTAAAAGCGTATCCAGCCGTAATTTCAAGTTCAATTGAAAGATACCGATTCAGAGAAGCTTTAGGTGAATTGATGAACGTTGCGCGTTTAGGAAATAAATATTTAGCAGATGAAGAACCATGGAAAATGGTAAAAGAAAATCCGGAACGTGTCAAAACTCAAATGTATGTGGCGCTACAAATTGCTACTGCTTTACAAATTTTATGCGAACCATTTTTACCATTTACCTCTGAAAAATTAGGAAAGATTTTACAAAGCAATATTTCTACTTGGAATGACGTTTCAACTAAATCTGATTTATTAGAAGCGAATCATAAAATTGGTCAAGCCGAAATATTATTCGCGCAAATTGAAGATGCAGAAATTCAAAAACAAATAGACAAATTGGAAGCTACAAAAACAGCCAATCAAATAGAAAATGCAACGGTAACACCGCAAAAAGAAACGACTTCTTTTGAAGATTTCGCAAAAATTGATTTACGAATTGGAACGATTATCGAAGCAGAAAAAATGCCAAAAGCCAACAAATTATTGGTTTTAAAAGTAGATACTGGAATTGATGTAAGAACAATCGTTTCTGGAATTGCAGAACATTTTACACCTGAAGAAGTTATTGGAAAAAAAGTTACGGTTTTAGTCAACTTAGCACCAAGAGCATTACGTGGAGTCGAAAGTGAAGGTATGCTTTTATTAACCAACACACCAGAAGGAAAATTAGTTTTCGTAAATCCAGATACGGATGGAGTTGGGAACGGAGCGGTAATTGGTTAAAAAAACATTCATTAAAATAATTATGTTAAAAAAAATTATAACATTTCTGGTAATTTGTTCTTTTTCAAATGCTAACAGTCAACAACTTATTTCAGAAATAAAAATAGGTATCCCAAAAAAATCAGAAGCTTTTCAATTTGAAGACGAAGAAACTAAAAATGTTTTTCTTTTTTTGGACAATAAAGAAGTAATTTCATCCTTCAAATTAGATGAAAACTTAAAGGTTATCGATTCCATTAAAATAAACAAAGGAAAAAACAAAATTGAATCTATAATTGGATATGCAAAAAACCAATCAACATACTTTACATATTGGAATTCAAACGATAAAAAATTATTTTATGTTTTGAGTTATGATTTTGATAAAAAAGAATCAAATGTTGCAACAATTAATTTTGACATTGGAAAAGAAGCGGTAATAAATAAAGTTACCATTCAGAACAAATTTTACATTATTACAGCAACTAAGAACACTAATAATGTCAATTTTTATTGTTTCGCTGATAAAACTTTTACTAAAAAAACAGTTGAATTAAATGGTTGTGTGTTTTATGATGATAACCAAGGAAAAATTCCATTTTATGATTTGGCTACAAAATCGTTTTCTGCACTTTTTGCCGGTGTGCAAAATATTTCTGAAGACAATCCTGCATCTTTAACATTTGCTTCCTATGAAAAAAAATCTTATTCCAAAGATAATTCCATAATTTTCACTTTTGATAACAATAGAAATTACACTCAATTTTTAAAAATTGACTTAGACAGTTATCAATATGACTACAAATTATTTTCACAACCATTTTACGCTATAGACCCTGAATCATTTGAAATTCACATGAGTAATTCATTTTTTGTGAATGATAATTTAATTCAATTAAGAGGTAATTCGTCTAATCTAACCATTTCAATAAAAGACAGCAATAGAAAAGAAATTAAAAATCTAAATGTTTTTTTAGACAAAGAAATTGATTTTAAAAATTCAGATATCATTCAAGAAAGATTGAGTATAAAAAACACTAGAACATTAGACAAGAGTAATCAGTTACTTCGAAAAATATCAAATTCAAACGCAGCTATTTCCTGTTATTTTGAAAATGATATGTATTATTTAACACTAGGTTCTTCAAGTGAAGTTCAAAACAACAACGCGATGATGTATGGAGGAATGTTTGGTTTAACAGGAGCTTTAATCAGTTTAGCTTTAACTTCTAATTATACCATAAATAACATAGAATCATATAATAATAGAGTTGTAGTTTACATAAACTGTTTATTTGACAAAGATTTCAATCATGTAAATGGTGAGAAAAAGCAATTAGCCTTTGATAAATTAAGATTATTCATTGCCGAAAATAGATTAGCAAATAATATTGCATTTAAACTAAATGACAAACTAATTTACGGTGGAAATAATTCTAAAAAAAAATTTGTTTTTTATTCCTTTAGCGACAATTAAATCATGACACAAAAAACAATCGCATTTGATGCTGACGACACGCTTTGGCACAATGAACCTTATTTTGATGAGGCACAAGCAAAATTTTGCGAATTGTTTCAAGATTTTGCATCCAAACAAGAAATTTTACAATTGATTTTAAATCATCAAGTTAAAAATTTACCTCTGTATGGATTTGGAATTAAAGCGTTTACACTTTCCATGATTGAAGCGGCGTTAGAATTAACGAACCATCAAATTAACGGAACAGCCATCGAAAAAATAATTACAATTGGTAAAGATTTATTACAAAAACCTGTTGAATTATTACCAAATGTTACAGAAGTATTAGAAGAATTAAAAGGGAAATACAAATTAGTAGTAGCCACAAAAGGCGACTTAAAAGACCAACATAGAAAATTACACGATTCTGGTTTAGGAACTTATTTTCACCATATTGAAGTGATGAGCGACAAAACGGATTTGGATTATAACAAAATGTTACATCGTTTAGAATGTAAACCACAAGATTTTATCATGATTGGAAATTCGTTAAAATCTGATGTACTACCTGTTTTAAATATTGGAGGAACTGGAATACACATTCCATATCACACGACTTGGGAATACGAAAAAATTGATTTCGAAATTCAGCACGATAATTTCAAATCGATTACAAACCTTAACGAACTTTTTGACATTTTATAATTAAAAAAATGAAAAGAGAACTAGACCTATCAACTTGGAACAGAAAACAACATTTCGAATTTTTCTGTCAATTTGAAGAACCTTTTTTTGGCACAACCATCCAATTTGATTGTACTAAAGCACATGCTAAAGCTAAAGAATTAGGTGTAAGTTTTTTTATCTATTATTTACACAAAACTTTAGTTGCTGTAAACAATCTTGAAAATTTCAGATACAGAATTGAAGATGGAAAAGTATTTATTCACGATAAAATAAACGTTTCATCTACCATTTTACGTGATGATAAAACTTTCGGATTTTCGGAAGTAGTTTATCACGAAGATTTATCTGTTTTTATTGAAAATTATAATACCGAAGCTGCAAGAGTAAAAAACTTAACCGGATTAATTACAAAAGAATACAGTGAAAATTTAGTACATTTTTCAGCAGTACCTTGGATTAATTTTACTTCAATTTCTCATTCCAGAAGTTTTACTATTCCAGATAGTTGTCCAAAATTTTCTTTTGGAAAAATGACAGAAGAAAACGGGAAAAAATTTATGTCTATGTCAGTCCACGTGCATCACGGTTTGGTAGACGGTTATCACTTAGGCTTATATTTCGAAGAGTTTGATCGTTTAATGAACGAATAAAATAA
>MGWJ01000031.1 GCA_001800945.1 Flavobacteria bacterium RIFCSPLOWO2_12_FULL_31_7 | reverse complement strand
TAGTTTGATTTCTTTTTCTCGAGCAATTGCTTGTTGAACCCAACCATAATGTTCATAGTAAAGTAAAAATTCAACATTATATTTTGCCGTATAACTATTAGGATTTAGTTTTTCTTTATGTTCTTGTAATCTTCTTTTAAGATTATTAGTCATTCCTGTGTAAAGAACAGTTTTGGCTTTATTTGTAATAATATAAACGTAGAAATTGTAAATTCCTTCTGTGAATTCGATCATTGATTTTGGCGGTTAGAGTTATTTGTATTTTGGATGTGGATGACTTGAGACCCTTTCAGGGTGACAAACTGTGTGGTAAAACTGTTTGCTTAATTTTCCAATCCTACTTTAAACAAACGCAATTCTTCCCAAGAGAAAGCATCACCGTGTTTTTCTTTTAAAATTCCTAAACCTTCTTCGTTATAATCTTTGAAGGCCTCTTGCAAAGCCGCAATTTTTTCTTCTGACATAATATCTGAAATCGTTAAAACTTCCATTTGAATTAGTTTAGTAAAGTGCGTATATATTGAACCAACGGTTAATTTACGTTTGGCCGCGATTTCTTCAATGGTTAAATTTTCTTTCCAAAGATCTAAAGTGATTTCTATGGTTGCTTTTTTGGGTTCTGTTGATTTGGCTTTTTTGGCTTTGGTTTTTTTACTGAACGTTTCCGAATAATCTTTCTCTACAAAACCATCAATTTGCTTGAATTTTTCAGCTAACGAACCAATTTTATTAATTTTATAATATTTCATTTCGTCCGAAGACATCGTTTTTTTATTGAATTCAATTCCGTTGAGTAAATTCTTAATTAGCAACATCGATTTTTTCAATTGTAAAACCGTTTTCACTTGAATTTCTTCTAATTCCAACAATTCGTCGTGGAACGTTTTGATTTTTTTCAAATTACTGACTTCTGCAATTTTTAGCAATAAATCCGTGACTTGATAATCTAAGGTTTTGAAATAATACTGATATGCGGCTTCACATCGTTCCGCTAAAAACGGAATATCTATCGTTTCTTGGTAACAAATTTTCTGAATTTGATTGATGAATTTCTGCGAAGTTTCAAATAATGCGGCAACGATACTTTCATTTTGTTGTGCCCAAATTTTGTATTTCGATTTCGTAGAATTCCCAATTTCATTATTATAAGAAAACAAATGATTGCGCCATTCTTGAGCCAATTGTTTGAAATCGAAACTTTTACATAATTCTAATCGTAAGAAATGTTTGGTTTCTAATGCTAATGATTTTTCTAAAAGCGTTTCATCAGCTTTGTTATTGGCATAATTCAGCACTTCCGTATCCGAAGAAATACCATTTAATTGTATCGGAGAAAGCAAAATTAAGCCTTTTAACGAACGAAGTCTAGATAAAGCCACATACGCTTGTCCGGGTGCAAAAACACGCGAAACATCTAACGCAGCGTTATCAAAAGTTAAACCTTGACTCTTGTGAACAGTAATCGCCCAAGCTAATTTTAATGGGTAATGACTAAAAGTCCCAACGACCGTTTCTTCAATTTCCTTAGTATCAGGATTTACCGTGTATTTTATGTTTTCCCAAGTGTATAAATCTACTTCCACAGTTTTGTTTTCTTCTGGAAAATGCACTAAAATTTCTTTTTCAGCTAACGAAGTAATAGTTCCTATTTTCCCATTGAAATAATTCTTTTCAAAAGACGTATCGTTTTTAATAAACATCACTTGTGCGCCCACTTTCAAATCCATTTTGGGCTCAATGGGATACATTTTATCTGGAAAATCTTCAACCAATTCTGGGAAATAAGAAAAGGTTTTAGTTTTTAATTCCGCTAATGCTTCTTTGTTAATTTCATCAGCTTTGGCGTTGTGCGTTGTAACAATAATACAACCGTTGTGGTTTTTGATATTGAAATCGGGTTGCACATATTGGTTTAATACATCAATATTTTCTTTTGTGATTTTATTATTTCGAAGATTGTTTAAAATAGAAATAAACGTTTCATCATCTTGTCGATAGATTTTATCTAATTCGATGTACAAAGGCGGATTCTGACGAATAACTTGCGAATGAAAAAAGAACATCCCTGGGTAATAGTTTTTCAATTCGTACCAATCTTCTTGTTTGATAACGGGTGGTAATTGTAGTAAATCTCCTATAAACAAAACCTGCACACCACCAAAAGGAGCGTCAATTCTACGAACTTTTTGTAACATAAAGTCCATAGCATCCAATAAATCAGGACGAAGCATAGAAACTTCATCAATGATAAGCAATTCTAAATTTAAAAGCACTTGTTTCTTGGTGCTGTTCATTCGGAAATGTTTACTAATAGTACTTTTCGGTTCGAATTTATGTTGATTCGAATTAATAACTTTATAATCTGGAATAAAAGCGGAAAAAGGCAATTGAAACATAGAATGAATCGTTACACCACCAGCGTTTAATGCAGCAATTCCAGTAGGAGCAACCACGACTGTATTTTTGTGCGATGTAGCAATAATTTCTTTAAGAAGCGTAGTTTTTCCAGTACCAGCTTTTCCGGTTAAGAAAACGGATTTATTAGTTTGATTGATGAATTGCAGGGTGTATTGAGCGGCTTTTGATACTTGTTCCACGTGGCGAATAATTAAGATAAAAGGTTATAAATAAAGAGTTAAAGGTATTAAGTTCAACGTTGTCAAACAAAAATAAATTAAAAAAAATTCTGAAACAAGTTTAGAAATTCAAAATTGGTATTATATAATCAGAAAAGAAAAATAACTTGTAAAAAAAAAGCCTTGATTTCTCAAGGCTTTCATATTATTTTTTTTCTTTTGAAGCTTTATATTCGTCATTTAAAAGTTTCAACAACTTATCCGTTAAATTATAAGAATCTTTAGCATAAATTACGTTTGGTGCAGCATCTGAAGTCGTAAAAATGTAATCAAAACCTTCTTTTTTACCGTAAACTTCAATATATTTTTTTAGATCGTTAACTAACGAATCTTTTAAAGCAGTACCTTGAGTTTCAATTTGAGCTAAAATTTGGTTTCTCTCTTGCATCAAAGTTTGTTCTCTTTGTTGTAATTCACCAGCTTTTTGTTGTGCCCAAGCTTGACCATTGGCTTGTGCTGCTTTTTGAAAACTTGCCATTTCAGCTTGTAATTGTTTTCCTTTAGCTTCTAATGGACGACCTAATTCTTCTGTTTTAACTTTAAATTTTTCGTTTTCGTCAGTAAATTTTTCATATTTATCTAACAAAACAGAAGTATCAATATAACCTGTTTTAAATTCATCTTTTTTTGCAGTTGCAGTTTCTTGGCAAGAAATCATTGCCATACCTAATACAGCTAATACGAATAATTTTTTCATTTTCTTTTTATTAATTTTTATTGAAATGAAATCCACATGGAAATCGGTTTTTTAATTTTGGTAAAAATAATAGGTTTCTTTTTAATTTTAATTGTTTTTTGAAAATAAATTCAATTTTTAAACATATAAGTCATTTAAGTTTTTTTAGATTCTGAACTGGTTCAAAAAACGAGACAGAATGACAGAAAATAAAGAAAAACACAACTATAACAAAACTTTATATCTTTTTAAAATAACGATAAATATTTACTATTAAAAGTCGCTTTTATAAAGCACACTCAAATAAAACATCTTTTTTGGCTGATATATTTCGATGTTTTTAGGTGAAATCGTTCTTAAAATGGCTTTATTTTGCGTTTTCGTTGTTTTTTAGGATATAAATGTGCGAAGAAAACTCATTTTTGAACAAACCTGACACATTTGAAACCAATCCGATTAAAAATCCTTTTACGAAACTCATTTTTCCATTTTTGTATTTTTCGGATAAAAGCGACACATAAAAACTATCAAACCACATGGGTTTTACTTTTTTCAATTCTACATTTACATCTGAAAATAATTTTTTGATACTTGTTTTCGAGAAATGCCATAAATGTCGAGGCACATCATAAGCTGCCCAAAATTCTTTATAATATTTAGCATCATAAGATTTATAATTTGGTACGGCAATAATTATAGTTCCAGTTGGTTTTACAATTCTTTTTAAATTGGCGATATATTCTTCTAAATTAGGAACGTGTTCTAAAACGTGCCACATCGTAACCACATCAAAAGAATTTTCTGGTAAAGTAAAAATATCTTCTGTAAAAGTCACGCCTTTATTAATCGCAAGATTTTTTGCATCTGAATTGGGTTCAAAACCTAAAATATCCCAACCTTGATTTTTGGCTTCTACTAAAAAATCACCAGTTCCTGAACCAATATCTAAAAGTTTTCCTTTTTGATTTTGTTCGTTCGTAATTAAAGACACTTTTCCTTTAATCGCATTTCTTTTAACAAGATGATAAATTTTTTCAAACAACGTACGTTTTCCATCTGTGTGAGAAATATAATCTTCACTTTCGTAATACTTTGGCAAAACATCTAAAGATGGAGTAGGAGTTGTTTTTAATAAATCATATTCCTTATTATGTAACAAAGAAAAGGTTTCTTTGGAAACCGAATGATCTTTAACTAGTATGTATTGGTTTTCTTCTAAAAAATTCATTTTTATGTTTGGTCTTTATTTATAGGCTTTCACAAGGTTGTTTCACGTGGAACTTTTAAAGTACAAAGTATGATTTACGAAGTACAAAGTAAAACTTCTAACTTTCAACTTCTAACTTTCAACTTCGTATTTCGTACTTTGTTTTATCTTCCCATATGAATTAATAACACCGATATATCACTTGGAGAAACTCCGCTAATTCTTGATGCTTGTGCAATAGTTGTTGGACGTATTTTTGTTAGTTTTTGACGCGCTTCAATAGAAATCGCTTTTATTTTATCGAAATCATAATTATCAGGAATACGAACATCTTCTAGACGATTCACTTTATCAGCGTGTACTTTTTCTTTTTCGATATATCCAAAATATTTCACTTGAATTTCTGCTTGCTCGATAACTTCTTGATCTAAATTATTTTCAGTGATGTAATTCGTAACCGCTTCAAATTTTAAAATATCTTCTAAATCAATTTGTGGACGAGAAAACACTTTGAACATTTTATCTCCTTGCGTCATCGGACTAGAACCTTTAGCTTCTAAAATAGGATTTGCTACATCTGCACGTACACTTGTTTCTTTAAAGAAAGTTACAAATTTATCTGAAGCATCTTGTTTATATTCCATTCTTTTTAAACGATCTTCTTTTGCTAAACCAATGGCATAACCTTTTGGTGTCAAACGCAAATCGGCATTATCTTGTCGTAATAAAGTTCTGTATTCTGCACGAGAGGTAAACATACGATATGGTTCTTCTGTTCCTTTCGTAATTAAGTCGTCAATTAAAACTCCAATATAAGCTTCATCACGTTTTAAAATTAAAGGTTCTTTTTCTTGAACTTTTAACGCGGCATTTATTCCAGCCATTAAACCTTGAGAAGCGGCTTCTTCATAACCTGTAGTTCCATTAATTTGTCCTGCGAAATATAAACCGTTAATTAATTTCGTTTCCAAAGTATGTTTCAATTGCGTAGGAGGGAAGTAATCGTATTCAATAGCATAACCTGGACGGAAGAATTTTACTTTTTCAAAACCTTCAACCGAACGTAAGGCTTTAAATTGTACTTCTTCTGGAAGTGAAGTTGAAAATCCGTTTACATACACTTCACAAGTATGCCAACCTTCAGGCTCTACAAAAAGTTGATGGCGTTCTTTATCTGCAAAACGATTTATTTTATCTTCAATAGATGGACAATATCTTGGTCCGATTGATTTTATTCTTCCATTAAACATCGGGCTTCTATCAAAACCTTCACGCAATAAATCGTGAACCGTTTCTGAAGTATAGGTCATGTGACAAGAACGTTGCTCGGTTAAAGGTTTTGTAATGTCTGAATACGAAAACTTCGATGGGTTTTCATCTCCAGGTTGTTCGATCATTTTAGAATAATCTAAAGAACGACCATCTACTCGAGGTGGTGTTCCAGTTTTCATTCTTCCAGATTCGAAACCCATTTTTAATAAATCTTCTGTAATTCCGAAAGAAGCACTTTCACCAGCACGCCCGCCACCAAATTGTTTGTCGCCGATATGAATTAATCCATTCAAAAAAGTTCCATTCGTTAACACAACCGTTTTAGCTTTAATCTCCAATCCAAGTGAAGTTTTAATTCCAACGATATCATTACCTTCTGATAAAATTCCAGAAACCATTTCTTGGTAAAAATCTAAATTCGGCGTTCCTTCTAACATCATTATCCATTCTTCAGCAAAACGCATTCTGTCGGATTGACATCTTGGCGACCACATGGCTGGACCTTTTGAAAGATTCAACATCTTGAATTGAATCGCAGTCAAATCAGAAACAATTCCAGAATAACCACCCAACGCATCAATTTCACGCACAATTTGTCCTTTTGCAATTCCTCCCATAGCAGGATTACACGACATTTGTGCGATGTTTTGAAGGTTCATGGTAACCAACAAGGTAGAGCAACCCATATTCGCAGCAGCAGCAGCAGCTTCACAACCAGCGTGACCTGCACCAACTACAATTACATCATATTTTTCTTGAAACATAATCTGTGTTCCACGTGAAACACGTGGTGTAAATTTTTAAAAATTTTTTGTTCCACGTGGAACAAAAAATTAAAGTTATTATATTAAAGTTCCACGTGGAACAATTTTATTTTTTCTTCTTCTTTCGAACGCATCAATAAAGCATCAGCATCCGACTTGTCTTTATAACCACAATAATGTAAAACTCCGTGTGCTAAAACTCGTTTTAATTCTTCTTCAAAAGTAACATTAAAATCTTTAGCATTATCAATTACTCTTTCAATAGAAACAAAGATATCACCGCTAATTACATCACCTTCGGTGTAATCGAAGCTAATAATATCTGTTAACGTGTCGTGATTTAAGTATTGTACATTGATATTATGTAAATAATCATCATCACAGAAGATATAAGAAATTTCGCCTAAAATTTTATTCTCAGATTTTAAGATAGTTTCAATCCAAGAAGCAAAAACATCTTCTTGTTCTAAAGTAAAATCCGATTCGTAATTAAAACTTATCATCGTGCTTTGAAATATTGTTGTACTTTGTTATTAAAATTCGGCTGCAAAGGTAGGCTTTGTCTATTTAATATTTCAACACTTTTTAAATAATTTAATAGAGCAGGAGGCAAGGGTTTGTTTGTACCAAGGAAATCTTTTTTATTAGTATTAGATTCTCTCTTGGTGTCTTGGCCTTGTTGTTTCAATGCAGTTTCTAACTTCAATAATTCGTGGTTAATTTGCAAGGCACGATTGATATTGTCTTGCGTTAATCCTTTATTAATTAATTGCTTTTCTAAATCCTTCATTTGTTTTAGTGCATTCTGACCGTTACCACCCATTCCATTTTTTTCTAATTCCTTTTGTAAAGATTCTCGCAACTCTTGTTGTTCCTTAATAATTTCTAATAATTTACCTGCATCACCTTCACCGTCTTTACCTTCATTACCTTGGGAACCACCTTCACCTGCTTCGCCAGATTTCTTACTTTGACCAAATTTTTTTCCTTGACCTTCCCCATGTTTTTGACCCTCCCCAGGTTTAGGCTTACCATCTTTCATTTTTTCTCCTAACCCTTTTTGTTGAGAAATAATATCAGACAATTGTTTTCCTTGTCCTTGACCCGGTTTTGGTTTGCCACTTCCTCCAGAAGAAGACATACTCATATTCATATCGTTCTGAACATTACTCAACATATCTGCTAATTTGTTTGCAGATGATAAAGTAAATTGTTGATGTGAAATTCCCTTAGCACGATTCGTTGAAACTAAATTTTCAATTGATTTATCCATATTATAATGAATCTCTTCAATTTCTTTTAGTACTAAATCTGATAATTTTGGTTGACGTAATGACAAAGCAAACAAACTATCATCCACATGTTTGAATTGCGATTTTAAATCTTGCTGATTCTTCAACAATAAACTCACATTCGCTTTTGAATTAGCTACCGTTTTAAATTGTTTCATTAGTTTCTCTTGATCAAAAGAAAAGGATAATAGATTGTCCAATATTTGACGAAGCACTTTAGCATCTTCAGCATTATCATTCATTTCTCCAGAAGACATTGAAGATGACATTTTCTGACTCATTTGCTTCATTTTCTGAGCAGCAGATTTCTGATTCTTTTTAGCTGATTTACTATCTTTTTTTTCTAAATTATCTTCTGCTTTTTGTTGCTCTTGATCTACATCTTTTTGATCACCTTTATCATTAGGAATATCCATT
>MGWJ01000030.1 GCA_001800945.1 Flavobacteria bacterium RIFCSPLOWO2_12_FULL_31_7 | reverse complement strand
TCTTTTACATAATCTAACTCGTAATCTGGCAAATTGATTAAAATATATTGATCGCCTAAATTTCTAGAGAACCAACGCCAACGTTCCAAATTCGCTAAAATTTGAGCTTTTCGAGTTTCTTTGTTATAGTTTAGAGCTTTTATGGTTCCAATACCAATTACACCATCGGCAAACAAACCGTGTCTGGCTTGAAATTTCTTCACCGCAACAAGCATTTTGGCATCATATTTTTTGGTGTAAATGGAATCTTTTTGCTCTAAATCTTTCCAATAGGACAAGCGTTTTTTTATTTCTTTTATGACTTCTAAATCATCATTAAATTTAATTTTGAGATTTTTATCAATGGAATCAAATTTACTGTTGGGCAGTTTATCAATATCAACTAAAGCTTGTTTTAACGACAAATAAACCGGATGATTAGGCAATAAATTTTTAATGGAAGCCGCTATTTTTTTGGTTTCGATAGCGTCTTTCAACATCTTCGCAATCGAAAGTTTTTTATCGAACAAATCCCAATTATCATATACTTCATCAGGATTTAATTTTCCTCTATAGTAATGATTACAAAGCTTCTCATAAGTTTGAGTTAATAAAATATCGTAGGCTAATTTTTCTTCTACTTCTAAAGAATCTAATCTCAATTCTAAACGAAAAATTTTATTGATATTATAGTCTTCCGGGTTTAGCCCTTCGTTTTTAGCTTTTTCAATTTGAGAAATTAAATCTTCTCTATTTTCTCTGTCGACCCAAATTTCATGGTTTTCGAACAACTCATAAAAACTTCTAATACTA
The DNA here is from genome assembly GCA_001800945.1 of Flavobacteria bacterium RIFCSPLOWO2_12_FULL_31_7. Classification (GTDB taxonomy): domain Bacteria; phylum Bacteroidota; class Bacteroidia; order Flavobacteriales; family Flavobacteriaceae; genus Flavobacterium. Next base: position 7,648 of record MGWJ01000030.1, on the reverse strand, counting down.
TCTGATTTATCAGCCAATAAATCTTCTGGCATGGCATGAATGGTGATTTTTCTAATCGTGTCAAAATAGTCTTCACTTTCTTCAAAAATTTCTTTTTTGCTGTTCTTACAAGACATAAAAACAACGAATAGTAACACTACAAAAATGCAAATCTTTTTCATCATATAACAAATTTAACAAAATATGCGCGCATAATATATTTTGTCGATAAAATACTTTTTTATACGACGAAACGCTTAAACATAACAAAATGCGTGCCAATTTCTGGAATTTCAAAGGAATTACCTAACACCAAAAACCCGAGATTTTGATAAAATTTAACGGCTGATTCACGAGCATTAAACCATAAAATATCCGCTTTTTTGTTGGTAATCAATTTACTAACTTCTTCTAAAAGAAACTTACCATAACCTAAACCTTGATATTCATTTAACACTGCCATTCCTCTCAGCTGAAATTGATTGTTTTGCTCAAAATTTTGATTGTTAACTTTGAAAACAGAAGCTACACCAATTAATTTTTCATCATCAAATAAACCAAAATGAGTAGTCTCTTTGGCATCATCACCTAAAAAAAAGCAAGTTTCGATGGGTTTGCCCTGACGCAAAACCGCACTTCTAATTGGGAAAGTATCTAAATATGTGATTTTTTTTACTTTTTTTTCATTCATAACCAATTCTAAATTAATAAATTACAACATACTTTTTAAAAAAATAATATTTTTTGCTAAAAAAACTTGCATTTAACCAGATTTTCATATTATATTTGCACTCACCAAAACAAAAAAATGCGAAAGTAGCTCAGTTGGTAGAGCGTCAGCCTTCCAAGCTGAATGTCGCGAGTTCGACCCTCGTCTTTCGCTCTAAAATTTATTGAATTGCAAAATTCTACCATGCGAAAGTAGCTCAGTTGGTAGAGCGTCAGCCTTCCAAGCTGAATGTCGCGAGTTCGACCCTCGTCTTTCGCTCTAAAGCCTCAAAGTAATTTGGGGCTTTTTTTATTTAAAAAATTTCAAATCTGAATGTCGTCTCGTTATGAATAACGAGAACCCTCGTCTTTGGCTCCAAAGCCCCAAACATTGTTTGGCTTTTTTTTGCTCTTATCTCAAATCACTTAAATCAGCTCCTGTTTCAATTTCAATTGGCTCTTTTCCTTGTTGAAACAATCTCGCTGGTAAATCCCCTTTTAAAGTAATGTTTTTCCCTAAAACTTCTAACCAACTTCCTTCTCTTAATCCTAAAACCGATTGCGGATTATAGTGATGAAATTCATTTATTCTTGTTTCTCTAGTTTCACCCATATGTTGTGAACCTTCAATTGGATCCAAATAATGCGGATTCAAATTAAAAGAAACCAAACCTAAAGTTCTAAAACTTGGTGGATATACAATTGGCATATCATTCGTAGTTCCCATTGTTAGTCCGCAAATGTTACTTCCAGCACTTGTCCCTAAATAAGGGGTGCCACTTTCAACAGCATTCTGAATCGCATCTAATAAATTATGTTTATACAACATACTTACCAAAACAAATGTATTTCCGCCACCTGTAAAAATAGCTTCAGCACTATTAATGGCTTCGATTGGATTTTCAAATTCATGAACCCCTTTAACCTCAATATTTAATTGTTGGAAAACTGGCTTCACTTTATCCGTATATTCTTCGTGAGAAATTCCTCCAGGTCTTGCAAATGGAATAAACACTAAATTAGAAACGTTTTTAAAATGTTCCGCTAAAGTTGGAAGTAAATAATCTAAATAGGTTCCTCCAAAAACGGTAGATGTACTGGCAATAATTACTTTTTTCATAACTTCTATTAAATTTTACGCTATTCTTAACAAAATTTTATATTGATTGTAGTTTTGTTCTTATATTTTTACAGAAAATTTATTCTGGTATTATTAAAAAATACGCATACATAGTACTCCTATTTCTTTCTCAATTTGTAGTGTCGCAAAACGACTCTATACTTAAGGGAAAAATCATTATTGAAACGAATGATGTCAGCGGGATTACTATCGTAAATATTTCAAACAAAGCTAATACAATTTCCGGAAATGGCGGCTATTTTAAAATAAAAGCAAAAGTAAACGACACCTTACTTTTTTCAGCCATCCATTTAGATGTAGAAAAACATATAATTACAGAGAAAGATTTTGGCCCAGATTTACTTTTTATTAAAATGACACCAAAATCAAAAGCAATTGAACAAATATTAATTACAAGTAATACAGTAATTTCATCTGAAAGTTTAGGTTTAGTTCCGAAGGGACAAAAAAAAATACACTGTTGCAGAAAGAAGATTACACGCCGGAAGTACTGGTATTGGAGTTGGCACACTAGTAAATTTAATTACCGGCTACACCAAAGAATTGAAAAGAAATGTTGAAGTTGAGAAAAAAGAAATGTTGCAAGAAAAAATTCTTAGACTATATGAAAAAGAATATTTTATAAAAACATTAAAAATTCCGGAACAATACATAAATGGATTTTTATTTTATGTTTGTGAAGATAAATCGGCCGTAGATTTATTCAAAGGACAAGACAAAATGCTCCAAATGTTTAAATTATCCGATTTAGCTACAGAATATTTAAAAACTATAAAAAAAGAAGATTCAAAATAACTTGAAAAAATACTTATACATACTATTCCTAACACTTTCTCAAGTTGTAGTATCGCAAAACGATTCTATACTTAAGGGAAAAATCATTGTAGAAACCAACGACAATGAAGGTATAACTATTGTAAACATTTCAAACAAAACCAATACCATTTCTGGAAGTGGCGGATATTTTAAAATAAAAGCCAAAGCCAATGACACCATAATGTTCAGCGCTATTCACCTAGTTGGAAAAAAACATATTGTAACAAAAAGAGATTTTGGAAAAGATTTACTTTTTATAAAACTAGAAATTTACACGCGACATATCAAAGAAATCATGGTAACTAATGCCGATGATATTAATGCTGAATCGTTAGGATTAGTTCCTAAAGGGCAAAAAAAATACACCCCAGCTGAAAGAAGAGTCAAAACTGCAGGCGATTGGTCTGGTACAGGAATTGATGGGGCTTTACTTTCTTTAGATCCATTATTAAACGCTATCTCAGGAAGAACCAAGCAATTAAAAGCGGAATTAGAAGTGGAACGTAAAGAATTTTTACAAAGTAAGATTTATGCCAATTTTGATTCCGAATTTATCATGAATCAATTACACATTCCTGAAGAATACATTGAAGGTTATGTTTTTTATATTGTAGAAGATGCTGAATTAAAAGCTGCTGCAAAGGCTAAAAACAAAACACTAATCAATTTCAGAATGAGTGCTTTAGCTGTGGAGTATTTAAAACTAAAAAACCTTCAACCTTATTACCCAAAACCAGTGGAAACCGAAAAAATTACAGAAGAGAAAACAGAAAACACCACAATTATCAAACCCGAAACCGAACCAAAAAAAGATGAATAAATTAAAGTTTAGCATATTAGTCGCCATATTTGTACTTTCAAGCGCCTTTACTTTTCATAAATTTTATGTTGGCGTTTTTCAAGTCGACTATTTTAAAGAGAAAAAAGCTGTCCAAATTACAGCCCGATTATTTATTGATGATTTAGAAAAAGCGTTGTACAAAAAACACAACAAACATTTTTACTTAACTACTAAAGATGAAGTAGCTGACGCCAATAATTATATAGCAAAGTACTTACAAGATAAATTGAAAATTAAAATAAACAACAAAGCACAAACGTTACAATTTTTAACCAAAGAACAAGAAGATAATATTGTGATTTGCTACTTGAAAATCAACTTCAAAGACAACATAAAAGACTTAGATATTACGAATAATGTTTTGTCAGATATTTTTAATGAACAACAAAATTTAGTACATTTGAACATTAATGGTAACAAAAAGACCATTTTGTTTACTAATACAGAAACCAACCAAAAACTGAAATATAAATAATCATGAAAAAGTCAATTTCAATTGCTTTCTTATTTTTCGCATCACTAACTGCATTCGCACAAGAAGTAAAAAAAGAAGAAGTAAAAAAAGAACCTCAAGGCCATACTGACATCAATAAATTCAGTCAGATGTATGCCGAAATGGCTACGCCAAACATGTTTCGTACGGCTTCTGGAGCTCCAGGACCAGCTTATTACCAACAACGTGCTGATTACAAAATCAATTTAGAATTAGACGACAAACTATCAAGAATGTATGGTAGTGAAACCGTAACGTATTACAATAATGCCCCTGAATCTTTAGATTATTTATGGGTGCAATTAGATCAAAACATTGCTAGAAGAGATTCGCAAACACCTTTGATTGACAACCAAACGATGCCGCCAGCCACTACGCCAGAAAATTTTGCAAAATCATATATGGGCAAAGGTTTTGACGGTGGTTTCAATTTGGAATATGTGAAAGATGAAAAAGGTAATACCATGAAATATACCATCAACAATACGATGATGCGTATCGACTTACCAAAAGCATTGAAAAAAGGTGAAAAAGTAGTTTTCTCTATTAAATGGTGGTACAACATTAATGATTACATGAAAGATGGCGGAAACGGTCGTTCTGGTTATGAGCTTTTTCCTGACGGGAATAAATTATATGTTATCGCACAATTCTATCCAAGAATGTGTGTATATAATGACGTAGAAGGCTGGCAAAATATGCAATTCTGGGGAAGAAGTGAATTCGCTTTAACTTTCGGAAATTACGATGTAAAAATCACGGTTCCTGCAGATCATATTTTAGATGGAACAGGAGTTTTACAAAACAGAAATGAAGTTTATACTGCTGAGCAAGTTAAAAGATGGCAATTAGCAGAAAACTCATTTGATAAACCTGTTGTAATTGTAACTCAAGCAGAAGCAACTGCAGCTGAAAAAGGTTTTTCTACAGCAAAAAAAACGTGGCATTTAAAAGCAGAAAACGTTAGAGATTTCGCCTTTTCAACTTCACGTAAATTCATATTAGACGCTATGGCAGTTCAAATTGGAAACAGTAAACCAATGGCCATTTCAATGTATCCAAAAGAAGCCAATCCACTTTGGGAAAATCTATCTACTAAAGCGGTTGCGCATACTTTAAAAACTTATTCTAAATATACTTTCGATTATCCTTATCCAAAAGCGATTTCTGTTTCTGCAGAAGATCAAGGAATGGAATACCCAATGATTTGTTGGAATTACGGTCGTCCAGATGATAAAGGTGTAATTAGCGACCGTGTAAAATACGGAATGTTAGGAGTTATTATTCACGAAGTGGGTCACAACTTTTTCCCAATGATTGTAAATTCTGACGAAAGACAATGGACTTGGATGGATGAAGGTTTAAATACATTCTTAGAATATTTAACAGAACAAGAATTTGATAAAGATTTCCCAGCAGACAGAGGCCCGGCGAAATCAATTGTTCCTTACATGAAAGGAAACCAACAATTCTTAGAGCCAATTATGAGTCATGGTGATGTCATTTATAATTTTGGTGCAAATGCTTATGGAAAACCAGCAACAGGTTTAAATATTTTACGTGAAACGATTATGGGACATGAATTATTTGACCATGCATTTAAAACCTACGCAAACCGTTGGAAATTTAAACATCCAACTCCAGAAGATTTCTTTAGAACTATGGAAGATGCATCGGCAGTTGATTTAGATTGGTTTTGGAAAGGTTGGTTCTACTCTACTGATGTAGTAGATTTAGGAATTAAAAACGTAAAACAATTTTATGTAACTGAAGACGCAACAAAAGAAGTAAAAGAATCTTTCAACAGAAGAGGAAGAAGAATGGCAGATGCAGGTCCACTTTTATATATCGTAAATAGTGAAAGTGCTGATTTGAAACCAGAATTAAAAGCCGCTTTAGAAAAAGAAAAAGTAGTAGCTTTAAATGATTACTTAACTAAAAACTATACAGCTGAAGAAAGAGCAACTTTAAAAAATCCAAAATATTTTTACGAAGTAGAATTTGACAAGCCAGGAAGTTTAATGATGCCAATTATTGCCGAATTAAATTTTGAAGACGGCACAAAAGAAGTTCATAAATTCCCTGTTCAAATTTGGAGAAGAAACAACACTACAGCAAAACGCGTTTTTGCCACAGAGAAAAAAGTAGTTAAAATTCAATTAGATCCTAAATTAGAAACTGCAGATATTGACGTTAGCAATAACACCTGGCCAAAAGAAGCAGTGGTGGATAAATTCGAACAAATTGAAAAGAAATAAATAGCTTACTAAAAGTGCAATTCATTAGGATTGCACTTTTTTTTGTTAAAATCTTCTAACATCTAACATCTAACATCAAAGTTTATATTAACTTTGCAATCAGTTATTTTTTAACTTAGAAATTTAAAAATCAAAACTATGTTTGGTATTGGCGGAGGCGAAATATTTTTTATTTTAATTGTTATTCTAATGCTTTTTGGATCAGATAAGATTCCAGAAATCGCTCGGACTTTAGGTAAAGGAATGGCACAATTGAAAAATGCTACCAATGAAATTAAGCACGAAATCCAAAAAGGTGTTGAAGAAAATGGCCTAGACATGAAAAACTTAACAGGAGGAATTTCTGATGAAATTGCAAACGCAAAAAAAAGCATGACAGAAACCATCAACCCTGTAGAAATTGCTAATCCAATTACAGAAATTAAAGAAGATATTGAAAATTTATCTGGACCAATAAAACGTCAAATGTAATGTTGGAAAAAATTATTGATTTAGATAAAAGTCTTTTCGTATTTTTAAACAATTTAGGATCGGAACCTTTTGATGCGATTTGGTTATTAATTACCAAACAATTCAATTGGACTCCTTTCTTCCTTCTTTTACTATATATTTTATATAAAAAAATTGGTCAAAAACAATTGCTTTTGACTTTACTTTTTATAGCTGTGATGATTACTTTTTCAGATCAAATTACCAATTTAGTAAAAAACAACGTTCAAAGATTACGCCCATGTAATGATGAAGAATTAAATGGTTTAATTAGAATTGTAAGAGATAGTGAAACCTTCAGTTATTTTTCTGGTCACGCCTCTAATTCTATGGCAGCCATGATGTTTGTATTTTTACTACTAAGAAACTACTACAAATATGCTTATTTGATTTTTTTATATCCTTTAATTTTCGCGTATAGCAGAATTTACTTAGGATTACATTTTCCTTTAGATATTATTTCTGGCTATGCTTTTGGAGCTTTAACTGGTATATTATTCTATTACATCTATAAAAAAGTTGCTTTAAAATTTTCGTAGATTTATTTTACTCTCGTAACGGTCAACCCATCACGAATAGGTAATAAAACCGTTTCTACACGTTCGTCTTCATTGATAATTCTGTTATAATCTAATAGAATTTGCGTACTTTTGTCGTTGGCTTTTACTTCTTCCAACACCTTTCCGCTCCACAGCACATTGTCAGACAAAATAATTCCGCCTTTATTCATTAACGGCACAATTAAATGAAAGTAATTGATGTAATTTTCTTTATCTGCATCGATAAAAACTAAATCGAATTTTTTATTTAAAGTTGGAATAATTTCAATCGCATCACCAATATGTTGGAAAATTTGATTCGAATATTCAGACAAATCAAAATATTTTTGTTGAATTTCTTCTAATTCTTCGTTAATATCAATT
>MGWJ01000029.1 GCA_001800945.1 Flavobacteria bacterium RIFCSPLOWO2_12_FULL_31_7 | reverse complement strand
GATGATTAAAATCGCACCTAAATCGTCTATGACCGCTAATGCAGTTAAAAATATTTTTAGTGAAGTTGGCACTCTGTTTCCTAATAAGGATAAAATTCCTAAAGCAAAAGCAATATCTGTGGCCATTGGAATTCCGGCTCCTGATTGTGTTGCTGTACCAAAATTGAAAAATAAAAATATCGCAGCTGGAACAAACATTCCTCCAATAGCAGCGAAAATAGGTAGTAAAGCATCTTTAACATTCGACAATTCACCTTGATAAATTTCTCGTTCTAATTCTAAACCAATTAATAAGAAGAAAATAGTCATCAACCCATCGTTAATCCAATATTCAATACTTTGACCTGCAAATTTGGTTAACCAAAAATGATGATAACTTTCGCCAAAAGCAGAATTAGCAAGTCCTAGCGAAATAATTGTACATAGAATTAAAACTAATCCACTTAGTTTTTCACTTTCAAAAAAATCTTTAAATAATTGTGATAACTTCATTTAATATGTTTTTAAATATTTTTTTCATCTGCCAATAAATAAGTAGGATCCTCGATAATATTTACCTCTACAATTGCTTCTGCATTATTTAACAATTGAATGCAATCCTGACTTAAGTATCGTAAATGTACGACTTTCCCTTGTAAGAAATAACGATGTGTTAATGCGTTCAAAGCTTCAATCGCCGACATATCTGCAATTCGACTCTCTTTAAAATTAATAATAATTTCCTTAGGATCATTGGCTACATCAAATTTTTCAGTAAAGTTAGTTACTGATCCAAAAAATAAAGGTCCGAAAATTTCATAATGCTTCACTCCTGCTTCATCGATATATTTTTTGGCACGAATTCTTTTCGCATTATCCCAAGCAAAAACTAATGCGGAAATAATCACACCAATTAAAACGGCTAAAGCTAAATTATGAAGAAAAACAGTGATGAGCATCACTATAATCATAACAAAAACATCTGATTTAGGCATTCGCTTAAAGATTTTTAAGCTGGTCCATTCAAAAGTGCCTATGGCAACCGTAATCATCACACCTGTTAAAGCAGCTACTGGTAATTTATCAATTACTGGAGCGCCAACTAAAATGATTAATAAAATAGTTAAAGCGGCAATAATTCCTGAAAGTCGAGCTCTTGAACCTGCGGAAAGATTCACTAAAGTTTGAGCAATCATAGGACAACCGCCCATCCCGAAGAAAAATCCATTCGCAATATTCGCACCTCCTTGAGCCAAACATTCTCGGTTACTATTTCCTTTAGTTCCAGTGATTTCGTCCACTAAATTCAAAGTTAGCAAACCTTCTGTTAATCCCACTGCAGCCATAATAATACCGTAGGGCAAAATTAGTTGTAACGTTTCTAAATTCAAAGGAATATTTGGAATATGGAACGGTGGAAAACCGCCATTGACAGAAGCAATATCTTGTACTTGTTTGGTATCAATATTGAAAATTAAAACTATAATAAAAACGATAATAATTGCAACTAAAGACGAAGGAACGACTTTAGTAATTTTTGGAAATAATAGTACAATAGCAATAGTTAAAGCTACTAAACCTGCTATGATTAAGAAAGGTGAACCAGATAACCATTGTGTTTGTCCGTTAATTATGGTTTTAAATTGTTCTAATTGCGACATAAAAATTACGATGGCTAATCCGTTCACAAAACCATACATTACTGGCTGAGGCACTAATCTGATGAATTTACCTAACTTAAATAATCCTACTAAAATTTGAATGATTCCTGCAATCACAATTGCGCCGAAAACATATTCTAAACCATGAGATTTCATTAAGGCGATAAGTACAATTACAGTTGCTCCTGCTCCTCCAGAAATTAATCCTGGACGACCACAAAAAATTGCCGTAACCAATCCCATGATAAAAGCGCCATACAAACCTACTAACGGAGGAAAACCAGCTAATATGGCAAATGATAACGATTCGGGAATCATAGTCATTGCAACTGTTAATCCAGCTAAAATTTCTGTTCTGTAGTTTACCTTTTGCGATAAATCAAATAAATTGAAAATTTTGTTCATATATCATATAACTTTCTGAGACAGATTTAAATTCAATAACTGTAACGAAAATTCGAATAAATAGTTTTGGAAAGTATTCCTCGATTTTGAGGAAAAAAATCAATTCGGAATGTCAATAAAAAATTTGCTGTAATCCCATATAGAACAACAAAGTTAGGTTTTTTAGGTATAATTTCAAAGTCATTTGCTATAAATGATGTCTATATCTCAATTAATAATAAATTGAATTGCATTATTATTGTATGTCTTTTTTATCCATTTTTGAAATTTTTCATAAGCGAAAACAGAATCCTTTTTATCGTCTAATTGAATAATGCAGAGATATACATTTTCGGACTTTTCTAGTTTATAATCTTCTGCATTTGTCATTATAAATGAGGTTATTTCGGGAAATAAAATTCCAATCTCTTGGAACACTTCCTCATTTTTCTTTTTAAAATTTTCTTCTTCAGAAATTTTAATTTGATATGCAGTTAAGGCTTTATTTTGAGATGTATTTGTTTTATTATTGATTTCATTAGAAAATGAAAATCCTTCTTTTACAATAAGTTTAACCGATTCTAAATTATAAGCTTTCAAATTATTTTTCAGCAAATTAATTTCTAATGAATCCACTTTTTTCCCTCCAACAACTAATTCAATTAACTGCTCATTATATTCCATTTTTTTTGAAATTATGAAGTTATTTTTCAAATTCACTTGCTCCATAATGAATTTATTAGCTTGATTTTTAAACTTTACTTCTTTAATAAATTCATAGCCCAAATAAATACTTGGAACTAAAGTTAAAAATACGATGAGTCCAATCCAATTGTGTACTTTTCTCTTCGCTTTAATATTAATGAATTCTTTGTTTGGAAATTTTAAAAATCGAACCGTTACAAAAGTTGATAAAGCAATAAAAACGGTATTAATAAAAAATAAATATAAAGCGCCAGAGAAGAACTGCCAATTCCCACTTGCTAATCCATATCCAGCAGTACACAACGGAGGCATTAATGCTGTTGCAATGGCTACACCTGGAATTACATTACCTTTTAATTTACTTGAGGTTGCTAAAATTCCGGCAAGACCACCAAAAAAGGCGATTAAAACATCGTAAATATTTGGAGTTGTTCGTGCTAAAATTTCGGAATGTGCTTCATTTAATGGAGAAAGAAAAAAATACAATGTAGAGGTAAACAAACTCACCCCAACTGCAAAAAGAAAATTTTTAGCAGATTTTTTTAACAGAGTTAAATCATTTATACCCATTCCTAAACCTATTCCCATGATTGGTCCCATTAACGGAGAAACCAACATGGCACCAATAATAACAGCGGTAGAGTTAACATTTAGACCTAGGGATGCAATGAAAATAGCAAAAATTAATACCCATAAATTGGTGCCATTAAATACAACACCTTGTTCGATAGTTTGAATTACAGTTTTGTAATCTTCTTTTTCTTCTTTTAGGCTAAATCTTTTTAGAAACTCCATTTACTTTGAATTTAATATTTTTGAATTTACTAATAAATAAGAAATCTAACAAATTACTCCATAAAAAAACCCTGTTAAATAATCGCTAACAGGGTTTTTATCTTAATTATTTGCGGCATGGAATTCGATCAAACCATCAATTGGTCGTCGAAGTACGTTTCCGATTTTAATTCCATATTCTTTTAAAATAACTTCTAATTCGTCTTTTAAATAAAATGCTATCGAACCAATAAAATGAACAGGAACTTCTTTATGATTTTCAAATTGCATAATGTAGTTTTCTACAAAAGCAACCATTTCTTCTCTGATAAATTTTTGACAAATTTCCTCATTTTTATTCTTAATTAAAAACTCGGCAAACGTTGCTAAATAGGCATTTGGATTGGATTCTTTATAAAAATTTTGCTTAATAACATCTGCATCTAAATCGTATTCTTTTTCAAAAGCTGTAGCCAAATGTTTTGGCATTTTATTAAAATAATACGCTCTGATTAAATGACGACCAAAACGGTTTCCACTACAATCGTCCATGGCAATGTAACCTAATGATTGCACTTTTTGATGTAATACATTTCCATCAAAATAGCTACAATTTGAACCTGTTCCTAATATGCAAACAATTGCTTTTTCATTTTTGGGTGTAGTGGCAAAAACGGCAGCATAAGTATCTTCATATACAGAAACTTTTGCGTTGGAGAAATACTCTTGAAAAACCTCAGTTAAAAAATTTTTCATTCTATCAGTACCACAACCTGCTCCATAAAAATATAGAAAATCTGCTTTTTCTTTGTTGTGAGAAATATCAAATTTATCTTCTAAGCGCGCTACAATTTCTTCTTTTGTTAGTACTTCTGGATTTAAACCTAAGGATTGCGTTGTAAATAAAATTTTTCCATTCGCATCAATAGCAATCCAATCGGCTTTTGTGGAACCGCTGTCTACAAGTAATTTCATTTTAGTTTAGTTTGTGATTAGTAAAAATAAAAAAAGTGATTCGTAAATAAAAACAAATCACTTTTAAAATATTATTTTAAAGAATTAATATGTACGGCTAAATCAATTAATTTGCTTGAATATCCGTATTCATTATCGTACCAAGAAACTAATTTGAAAAAGGTTGAATTCAAGCCAATTCCAGCTTTAACATCTACAATTGAAGTATGCGTATCTGATACAAAATCTTGAGAAACTACATCATCTTCCGTGTAACCTAAAATTCCCTTCATTGAAGTTTCTGAAGCATTTTTTAATACTTTCATAATTTCTTCATAAGTAGTTTCTTTGGCTAATTTAACTGTTAAATCGACTACCGAAACATCAACTGTTGGAACACGAAATGACATTCCTGTTAGTTTTCCGTTTAATGCTGGAATGACTTTTCCAACCGCTTTTGCGGCTCCAGTTGAAGATGGAATAATGTTTACACTTGCCGCGCGACCACCTCTCCAATCTTTTTTAGATGGTCCGTCTGCTACCATTTGCGTTGCTGTTGAGGCGTGAACAGTTGTCATTAATCCTTCAACAATTCCGAAATTATCATTGATAACTTTAGCCAAAGGCGCTAAACAGTTTGTAGTACATGAAGCATTTGAAACAATGGTATCAGTAGCTTTAGCTTCTGTGTGATTTACTCCCATTACAAACATTGGAGCATCTGCAGATGGAGCAGAAATCACTACTTTTTTAGCACCACCATAAATATGAGCTTGAGCTGTTTCTAATGTGGTGAAAATTCCAGTACATTCTGCCACTACATCTACATCAACACTTTTATCATCCCATTTGATTAATTTTGGATCTCTTTCAGCTGTAACACGAATGTATTTATCATTTACATATAATTTTCCATCTTTTACTTCCACTTTTCCGGCAAAACGCCCATGAACTGAATCGTATTTTAACAAATAAGCCAAATGATCTACATCTAATAAATCGTTGATAGCTACTACTTCTATATTATCTCTGTTGAATGTTTCTCTGAATACAATTCTTCCGATTCTTCCGAATCCGTTTATTCCTAATTTTACTGTTGACATAAGTTATAATATTTGATTCCAATGGAATCGTTTTGTTAATTGAATTTTTTATAAATATTTGATTCCTTTGAAATCATGCTTTTAATTGTGTCTGAAAATCACTTTTTACTTTTACTTGGCTCTTTTTACTTTTTACTTGACTCTTTTACCTGGCTCTTTTTATGAAGAAACAATATCAGAAACTTTTACCAATTCCAAATCAATTTCACTTTGCCCTTTAATGGCTTGTTCTAAAGGTGTTAACGTAATTTTATCGTATTGTAATCCTACCATATAATTCGATTTTCCTTCTAGTAAACTTTCCACTGCTTTTACTCCTAATCGAGAAGCTAAAACCCTATCAAAACAAGATGGTGCTCCACCGCGTTGCATGTGTCCAAGAACTGAAACTCGAACATCATATTCTGGCATATTTTCTTCTACATAATCTTTTAATTCGAAAACATTTTTACCAATTTTATCTCCTTCAGAAACTACAACAATACTTGAGGTTTTTCCTGATTCTTTACTTTTCTTTAGTGATTCAATTAATCGGTCTAATCCAAAAGCTTCTTCTGGAATTAAAATTTCTTCTGCTCCAGCTCCAATTCCAGCATTTAAAGCGATATGACCAGCATCTCTTCCCATTACTTCTACAAAAAATAAACGGTTATGAGAATTAGCTGTATCTCTAATTTTATCGATGGCTTCTATTACTGTGTTTAAAGCCGTATCGTAACCTAAAGTATGACTCGTTCCGAAAATATCATTATCAATAGTCCCTGGAATTCCAATTACAGAAAATCCGAATTCTTCATTGAAAATTTCTGCACCCGTAAAAGATCCATCTCCTCCAATTACAACTAGCGAATCAACTCCACTTGCTTTTAAATTATCGTGAGCCACTTTTCTACCTTCTGGTGTCATAAAATCTTTAGAGCGAGCGGTTTTTAAAATCGTCCCACCTTTGTTAATAATGTTCTTTACATCACGTGGACCCATAGGTTTAAAATCGCCTTCAATCATACCCTGATAACCACGGTAAATTCCAACACATTCTATATTATAGTAAGCACAAGCACGAACAACGGCTCTAATGGCTGCATTCATTCCTGGAGAATCTCCTCCTGAAGTTAACACTCCTATTTTTTTAATTGCTGACATATTCATATTATATTATTTGTAAAATTAGCAAAGGATATTACATATTATGCTAAAAAACGAGTTATTTTTTAGCATAATATCAGTTTCAAACGTTTTCGTTAATAAATTTTCAGGTTTTAATACAAAATACCTAATTTATTCTTAGTTTGAAGGTTGTGTTGTTGATTTTTTTGAGTTCAGAAAGTTGTTGTATAGGAGTTGTCGATAATTTATTAATAACTGGAATTAATTCACATCATTAATATCTGGAACTCTGTTTTTAGGATCTGATTTTTTCTCTTCTTTAATTTGTCGTTTTCTAGTTTCTTCAATAAAATTGATAAACTCTGGATTAATTTCAGAATCATCCGATTCATCCACAGGGTTTTTAGAATTATTTTTAGATTTTTGTGATTTAAATAATTTATGAAGTAATTCTTTAAAATCATCAAAATCTACACTATATGACAAACCAATTCCTTGAGTATAGCCAATATTTTGACCTATAGTATTTGAATTTAAATCATTTTCTTTATTGAAAACATGTGCGGTTAATGTTCCGTCGGTGTTTAATTTCATTTCTACTTCCACATTACCAACCACATAAGATTGATTGATTCCACCAACGGGAACTCCAACATTTCCATTAATGCTAATCTTTTCACTAATTTGTGTAGTTAATGTAACTAAAGCTCTATCTGAAATTTCTTGTTGTCTATTTCCTAATTGGTAATTTACGCCTAATTTTAATTTATTTTCACCATCAGATAATACATCTCCAAATACACTATTTGCTTTTTCAAATAATGAACCAAAATAATTAGTGTTGTTTTGTGCGATAAATCCACCAGTTGCTAATAAAGCAAAGGCTTGTTGTTGTCTGAAATCTTTGTCTTGTAACTTATAATCTAAATCACTTTTTAGTACTGAAGTTACATTCGGGAAATTAATATTAAAATCAGATTGCGGTGCATTTAATTCACCCGAAATTAAAATACTAACTTCAGTTGGAATCTTTTTATTAAAGCTATTGTTTTCTAATAAGACGTTTGGATTTGCTGTAATATTAGTAGTAACTGCTTCTAAATTTAATTTTGCTCCAAGCGGATCACCTTCCCAACTTATCGTTCCGCCTCTTTTTACCACAAATTTCTTATCAATAAAACTTCCGTATCGGAATAAATATTCTCCTTTATTAACGATAAAATCCCCATTCATTTGAAATTTACCTAAAGTATTTATGCTCATATACATAGAACCGTCACCAGTTCCTTTCATAGAATGTCCAGTTTCTCTGTTTAAAATAACTTCAATTTCTGCATTTGGTGTAATTTCAAAATCGAAATTTAAATCGATACCTTGATAGGTTTTTGTTGGTTTTTTATTTAGATTATTAATTCCGTATTTTTCTTCTGGTGTAACAAAATGCACCAATCCATTATCGCTAACACTTTCAGAATCGTTAACTGGAATTTTAATTGATGTTCCTTTAGCACTTTCTCCTTTTGCATTAATTACTAGCGCTTCAATCGGCCCTTCAATTGTAGCAAAACCATCAAAATATGCTTTTCCATAATAATAAGCATCGTCAGAATCTTTAGTATCTAAAACCAATAATCTATCAGAAGCTATTTTTAAATCCATTTCCCAGTCAGCAAATTTATCATGTGAAATGGTTCCGCTTAAAATTCCTTTTGTTTTATCAGGAGTTGTGTCCGAAATTTCAATATTTCTGAAAATAAACTTTTCTTCAGTTAAGTCAATAATTGAATTTTTTTCAAAGTCGTAATCAACATTTAAATAAGGAATTTTCATTCCGGCATTCACCAGATATAAAATACCATCTACTTCTGGATTATCAAACGGCCCGATAATATGTGCTCTACCCGAAGCAAAACCGCGAACATTATCTAAAATACCTTTCAAGAATCCGCCAATTGGTTTAATATTAAAATTTTGGAATCCAGCATCTAAATTTAAAAGTGTTTTGTCATTAACCACTTCTACAAAACCGGTTGTAAAAAAAGTTTCCTCATCTTCATTAGAAATTGTGGCATCTACATTAAATTTCTTAAAGCTTTGATCACCAGAAACATCTAATTTCAAATCACCAACTGCAATATCGTTAACCACCAAACTATCAATGGTTAAGTTAGTTGAAGGTTCGTAAATTAAATCATCTTGTTTGTATTTTAATTCCCCATTTAATTTTCCGCCAAGATTTAAATTTTTAATATCTGGTGTGACTTTAGAAATATCTACATCATTGAAAGTGAAATTTAAATCTTTATACGTACTTCCACGCATTTCTCCATTAAAATCGATAAATTGTTCATTGTGAGATAAAGTAAGTTGATTGAAATTAAAGTTTTTAAATCCTTTATCAAAAACTACAGTATTCCCTTTTGTTTCTTTTTCATTAATATACCATTGGTAATTTTTGAATGTTATATCTGATTTTTTAAAACCAATTACTGATTGTTTATTTTCATCAATGGTGTGAAATAAGTTCAAATCAAATTTATCTTCACCTTTAACACCGCCTTTAAACTCGGTTCTAGCAAATAGTGTATCGTTTAAAGTTAAATTAATTAAACTAAATTCAGAAATTTTATAGTTCTTAGTATTTAAACTATCTAACTCAATATAAGTGTTATATAATGGATTTTTATTGTCTATATCAACCTTAATTCCATTGAATTTATTTTCAAAAGCATTTACAAATGGTGATTTAAAATCGAATTGAAACAAACCATCATCAGCATTAATTTTTCCTTTTACACGTGTGTTTTCTCCAATAGTAACATCTGGATAAAAAACTTCTAAAATTTTGTTATAGATAGTAAAATCAAAATCTAAAAACTGATTTTTGGATAACTTATGTGGAGAATAGTTAGCATATAAACTACCCACAGCATTTTCAACAATTTTACGAATTTGTTTCGCTTGATATTTACCAACTAATTGGCCATCAATCATATCTGATGAATTCAAAGTAATTGTTCGAACATTGTTACTATCGAAAGAAGAAGTAATGTAAGCGTTATCGAAATAATAATCCGCTTTTTGATTCATATATGAAATATTTTCCAAATCTATCACACCCGCTAAGTCATCTAAACTATTCCCTTTGGCTTTCATTTTAATATTTCCAGAGAAAATAGATTTAGCGTCTTTTGTGTATAGATTTGTTTTTTTCAAATCTGCATAAGCAATTTTAGCATCAAAATCGTATTCTTTTTTCTTTTTACTTAAATCGACTAAACCATCAAATGTCATTTTTAAATTCGAATCTTTACTATTCAAAGCACCTTTAAAATAAGGCATTTTGAACGTTCCATCCACATCAATATTTTTATAAGTATAACCGTTATATCTAAATTGACCTACGTTTCCTTTTGCTTTTGTATTCAAATATTTTTTAGAAAAACCTGTTCCATTAATATCTAAAACAACAGACGTTCTTCCTAAATCTTTCTCTTCTAAAAACGCACCTAAATCGAAATTATCTAATTCAAATTTTCCGTCATATTTAGCTTGATCAATATTGTCAATTTTATCCATTTTAAAATCGCCAATCACATGACCTAATTTCGAAAACAAATCAACATCAGCAATAACCCATTTTTGAGTTAGTTCTACATCTCCTTTTAAATCAACTCGACCTAATTTTTGTAATTGTTTGGGTAAATTTTTTCCTAAAAGATTAGGCAATACTTTACTAACACTCGCCTGACTTGCAATTAATCTATCGAAACTACCTTTCATGTAAAATTTTTGATCCCCTTTTCCGAAAAGATTTTTCAATTGCAAATTACCTACAACTTCATTATCATTTAAATCATTAAACTTTAAATTATTAAATTTTAAATCATTTAAAGTCCCTAAAATATGCGAATCGATATAAAATTTTTGGTTTTTTCCGAATTCAGGATAGAAGTAATTTAAATCGTTACTTGAAATTTTCCCTTCTTTTATGTCTAAATCGAATACAACTTTATTATTGAAATCTTTAAAATCTTTTCTGTCGTAACGTAATTCAGTCTTTCCTTTGAAAGAAGAGTTATCGGTTTCTAAGATTAATTCGTTTAATAAAATATTCTTTTTCGTGTAGGTAAAATCAGAAGTTAAATTTTTAACAATCAGACCTCTATGATCCTTAAACGACAATTTATAAACATAAGAATAAACATTTGCACCTTTAATATAAAAATCATCTAATTGTCCGTGAAGATTAGTAAAATCTAATACTTTTGGGTTTTTCAAATTTTGATCAATATATCTAAAACGACTTTTTTGAAGCGCAATTGAATTTATTTTTAATCGAAATTTACCTGAGGATGGCTTTCCTGATTTATCGTCAAAAGCAGCTACAAATTTATCTAAATTAGTATCTTTTTCACCTTTGTATTGTATGATTTTTAAGTCTAAACCTTCTGCAAGTAAATCGCCTAAATAAGGATGCCCGTTTTCAACAAGCTTTTTATAACTTAAAATAGAAGTATTAATTCTTGTAAAATGAAACAAGGTATCTTTATGATGATCTCGAGCTAAAACACCTTTTAATTTTACTCCACCAAAAGGATTGATAGCAACTTTTTCAACAGTAATATCTACACCGAACTCTTTTTTCAGCTCATCGGTAGCATATTGTCCGAGTTTGGTTTGTACAACAGGTAATGCCAATAGTATAGCTACTATAAGCATTAAAAGCAGTATCCCAATTATGGAACGAACAAATATTTTTTTTACCGATTTGATATATTATTTATTTAATTTTGAAAAACAAATCTAATTTTATTTGCTTATAGCAACAAAAATAAGCAATTTTGTAGGACATTTACAATTGTTTTATACCAAATTTCATGCCTAGTATCACAAATACGGAAAAAATTTACACTTTAGCCATCGAAAGTTCATGCGATGACACGTCTGCTGCGGTTTTATGTAATGATAAAGTGTTGTCAAATATTGTAGCTGGACAAAAAGTTCACGAAGAATACGGCGGTGTAGTTCCCGAATTAGCATCACGTGCGCACCAGCAAAATATAGTACCAGTAGTAGAAATGGCTATAAAAAAAGCAGGAATTACAAAAGAAGATCTAAATTGTATTGCCTTTACACAAGGACCAGGATTAATGGGATCGCTATTAGTTGGTGGAAGTTTTGCAAAATCATTAAGTTTAGGTTTAAATATTCCTTTGATTGCTATTAATCACATGAAAGCTCACGTTTTAGCCCATTTTATTGATGAAGAAGGATATGATAAACCTACATTCCCTTTCATTGCCTTAACAATTTCAGGTGGTCATACCCAAATTATAAAAGTTGCTAGTTTTTTTGATTTACAAATCATTGGAGAAACAACAGATGATGCGGTTGGTGAAGCTTTTGATAAAAGCGCTAAAATATTAGGACTCCCTTATCCTGGGGGACCTTTAATCGATAAATATGCGAAATTAGGTAACCCGAAAGCGTTTCCATTTACTAAACCAAAAGTAGATGGTTTAAATTTTAGCTTTAGTGGATTAAAAACGCAAATTCTATATTTTATTCAGAAAAATGTAGCAGAAAACGAAAATTTCATAACTGAAAATTTAAATGATATTTGTGCTTCCATTCAGCATACAATCATCCAAATTCTAATGGATAAATTAAAATTGGCTGTAGCCGAAACTGGCGTTACTCAAATTACAATTGGTGGTGGAGTTTCTGCGAATTCTGGCATTAGAAACACTTTAAAAGAAGCAGAATCAAAATACGGTTGGAAGACATATATTCCAAAATTTGAATACACAACAGACAACGCTGCAATGATTGGAATTGTAGGTTATTATAATTTTTTAGAAGAAAATTTCAGTACGTCTGATGTTGTTTCTAAAGCTAGAATTGAATTTTAAAAACTATGCAATTATTCTATAATTCAGACATAAAATCTGGTGATAAAACGTTTACTTTCGACAAAGAAGAAAGTAAACATATTATTAAAGTTTTACGCAAACAAGAAGGTCATAAAATTCACATTACAAATGGATTAGGATTTTTATTTATTTCTGAAATATCTTTAGGATTAGAAAAAAAATGCGAAGTAAAAATCATTGAAGAACAGTTTTTCGAACCAACATCTTTTTACACACATATTGCGGTAGCTCCAACCAAAATGAACGACCGATTAGAATGGTTTTTAGAAAAAGCTACCGAAATCGGAATTCATGAAATCACACCAATTATTTGCGAACATTCTGAAAGAAAAGTTTACAAAATTGATCGAGCAGAAAAAATAATTCAATCAGCGGTAAAACAATCGAATCAATATTATTTACCAAAAATAAACGAAGCGATTACCTTATCAGCCTTCATCAAAAAAAATCATGAAGGACAAAAATTCATCGCACATTGCGAAGAAACAGATAAAAAATCATTCTCAAAGGAAATAGAAAAAGACCAAACCGTAACTATTTTAATTGGTCCCGAAGGTGATTTTTCAACAAAAGAAATTAAATTAGCTTTAGAAAATAATTTTACTCCCGTAACTTTGGGAAATACTCGATTAAGAACAGAAACTGCTGCGCTAGTAGCTTGTCATACAATTGTACTAAAAAATGAATAAACTCTTAGCTTTTGGAATTTTATTAGTTTTGAACTTGGGATTTTCCCAAGAAATTGCGGTTTTAAAATATTCTGGAGGTGGCGATTGGTATGCCAATCCAACTTCTCTTCCAAATTTAATTCGATTTTGCAATCAAAATATTAATACAAAGCTAAATCCTAAAGTTAATTCTGTAGATGTTGGTAGCGCTGAATTATTCTTGTATCCTTTTGTTCACATGACAGGTCATGGAAATGTAGTTTTTAGTAATAACGATGTTCAAAACCTTAGAAATTATCTAAATTCAGGTGGGTTTTTACATATCGACGACAATTACGGAATGGACGAATATATCAGAAAAGAAATCAAAAAATTGTTTCCAGATAATAATTTAATTGAAATTCCAAAAACGCATCCCATTTTTCAAGGACCTTATTCTTTTCCAAATGGATTACCAAAGAT
>MGWJ01000028.1 GCA_001800945.1 Flavobacteria bacterium RIFCSPLOWO2_12_FULL_31_7 | reverse complement strand
AAGCATCAATTTTCACTTGTTTGGACCAATAGTAATGATTTTGGCAGTTTATTTTTTAATTAAACTGAGTTTAGAATTATATTACAAAAAACCATTTTTAGATAAAACATTCAACAAAAAAGAGTGGACGTATTTTTTTGTTACACTTTTAGTTGTTTATCATTTTATTAGAATTATAGTTTTTATACAAAATAATTCGTGGGATTCCATTTTAAAAGAATCAATTTGGAGGTAAGTTAGAAAGAGCCAAGTAAAAAGATTCAAGTAAAAAGTAGAAGTAGCGAAGTAAAAAGTAAAAGATAATATCGAGTTATTCGCTAAATCCCTCTTTCTCTCCATTTCCCAATCAAAAAAATCTATCCTTTATGCTTTCTTTCTAATTCTGCTTGAAATTCTTCCATCACAGGTTTTACAGTACTTTCAGGAATATCTGAAATTTTGATATACATCAATCCGTCAATCGCGTTATTGAACATTGGATCCACATTGAAAGCTACTACTCGAGCATTTTGTTTGATGTATTTCTTAATTAAAACAGGTAAACGTAAAGAACCTGGTTCAATTTCATCAATAATTTTATCGAATTTATTTAAATCGGCTTCCGCTTCATTAAATACGAAATCTTTATCCGCATCTTTTAGTTTAATCTTATATTCTTTTTTAGGTTTGATGTATTGCGCCACATACGGATCGTAATAATTAGATTTCATAAATTCAATCATTAACGATTTAGAAAATTCAGAAAACTGATTACTAATACTCACGCCTCCAATTAAAAATTTATGTTCTGGATAATGTAAAGTGGTGTGTACAATTCCTTTCCAAAGCAAAAACAAAGGCATAGGCTTTTGTTGGTATTCCGAAATGATAAAAGCTCTTCCCATTTCAATAGATTGGCTCATCATGTCGTTTAATTCGGGTTCAAATTTGAAAAGTTCGTTCAAATAAAAACCTTCTAAACCATATTTTGGAAATATTTTTGAACCAAATCCCATTCGGTAAGCTCCTGCAATCATTTGTGCGTCATCATCCCATAAAAACATATGGTGATAATATTGATCGTATTTGTCTAAATCAATCGCTTCGTTAGTTCCTTCGCCGACTTCTCTAAAAGTAATTTCACGTAAACGACCAATTTCGTGTAAAATATTTGGAATTTTTTCAGCCGTAACTAAAAATACTCTGTAGTTTTTGCTTTGTAATAATTGATAATCACCTTCTTTTAAGAAATTAATTTCTTCAATAATTTGTTCGTGATTGGCTGGTTTTACAATCTGTTTTGCTTCTTTTGGACTGTTGAATTTCGGGAAAGTTAATCTGAAGTTTTCTTCCTCTTTTTCTTCAAAAGATTTAGAAAGCATGTAGGTTTTCTTTCTTAAAAACTCTCCAAATTCAGGAATACTTTCGTGTTCATTTAATTCCGCCACAGAAATTGGTTTACCTATTCGAACTTTAATTACTCGGTGTTTCTGAGTTAATAATTCGCTTGGTAATTTCGCAGTACGTAACGTGTCGTTTAATTTAGATAAACGATAAAATAATTTGCTATTATGAGCATGAAAATAGATAGGTACAACAGGAACTTTAGCTCTTTTGATGATTTTTAAAGCACCTTCTTCCCATGGTTTGTCCACAATTAATTTTCCGTCTTTATAAGTTGAAACTTCTCCGGCGGGGAAAATTCCTAATGGTTTTCCGTCACTTAAATGGCGTAAGGTTTCTTTAATTCCAATTACACTTGATTTGGCGTCTTTGTGATTTTCGAACGGATTTACCGGCATAATATAAGGTTTCATCGGTTCGATTCGATGTAATAAAAAGTTGGCAATTATCTTGAAATTTGGTTCGCGTTCCAACATTAATTTCAATAATAAAATACCATCAATTCCTCCTAATGGATGATTTGAAATTGTAATATAAGCGCCATCTTTTGGTAAACGTTTTAAATCTTCTTCTGGAATTTCAAATTTAATTTGAAACTCATCCAAAATCGCATTTAAAAATTCTAAATCACTTAAATGTTTATTTCGATTGTAGATTTTATTAAGAGTGGAGATTTTAAGTACTTTCATGAGTAACCACCCAGAAAAAGTTCCTAAAAAACCATATTTGTCCGTATTTATTGCTTTGGCTACTTCTTTTGCAGTAACTAATCCCATCTATTTCTGTTTTGAGCAAGTAACAAAGATAACAATTCTATTGAAATTTGTGCCATCAAAAACACACAATTGCTAACAATTTAAAAATAAGTAGGGTTTGCTAAAATATTTATAAAATACTTGTTGGATAAGCTATTTTATTGAAAACTTTTTCTATTTTTGAGAATTAGATTTTTAAGCACTTCGGCACTTCGAACATATAAATTTATGTGGCTGTGTGATTAAAAGTTTCCTATAGTTTTAATTTGTGAATTATATAATGAAGATTATTTCCTATAACGTAAATGGTATTAGAGCCGCAATAAATAAAGGATTTATTGAATGGTTACAAAGTGCTAACCCAGATGTAATTTGTTTACAAGAGATTAAAGCAACTGAGGATCAAATTCCTACAGAAGAAATTACAGCAGCGGGTTATCCGTATCAATATTATTTCTCAGCTCAGAAAAAAGGATATAGTGGTGTGGCTGTTTTATGCAAAACAAAACCTAATCATGTAGTTTTCGGAACTGGATTAGAGTCTATGGATTTTGAAGGTAGAAATTTACGTGTGGATTATGATAATTTGTCGGTAATGAGTATGTATTTGCCATCAGGTACCAATAACGACAGACTAGGGTATAAATTTCAGTATATGGATGATATTCAGAATTATATTGTGAATTTACGAAAAGAAATTCCGCATTTGGTAATTTGTGGCGATTATAATATTTGTCATGAAGCTATTGACATTCATAATCCAAAACAAAATGAAAAAACGTCTGGATTTTTACCCGAAGAACGTGCTTGGTTAGATGGATTTATGAAAACGGGCATGATTGATTCTTTCCGTCATTTAAACAAAGAACCTCACCATTATACTTGGTGGAGTTATAGAGCTAATGCTAGAAATAACAATAAAGGATGGAGAATTGATTATTGTTTAGTTACAGAACAGTTGATTGATAATATCAAAAGAGCTTTAATTTTACCAGAAGCGAAACATTCAGACCATTGTCCGATTTTGGTGGAAATTGAGTAATTTAAGAACCAAGTAGAAAGTAAAAAGAGCAAATAAATTATACAACCAAAAGCAAATAATATACGTCTATGTTTTAAATAAACTTTATTTCGGCATAGAATCAACAAAAAATAAACAATTAAATAAAAAAGAACCAATTATAACAGATTCTAACGGAATCAAATTTTTATAACATGATAAGAAGAGTAGCCCTAGCCGTATTGGTATTAACCATGAGTACTTCATGTGTTTCTAAAAAAATCTATCAAGATTTAGAAAATAAGTTTGCCGAACTTAAAAAAGAACGCAACACTTTAGCTGATGAAAATGATGGTTTAAAAGCCAGTAATTCAACCTTGCAAGCAGATTTGGATAAATACAAATCGGAAGCAGAAAAACTAAAAGCGGAACGCGATAAATTGGCTGCTGATTATGCCGCAACTAAAAAGAGTTTAGATAATTTAAAATCGTCATATGCAGCGCTTGAGAAAGATAGTAATGAAGCTTTAGATGCGAATATTAAGAAAAACCGTGAGTTATTAGCAGAGCTAGAAGCGAAACAAAAAGCTATGGCTGCGGAACAAGACAAATTAAACAAATTAAAAGCTGATTTGTTAAAATCGTCTACGCGTTTAGCTGAATTAGAAAAAATTATGGCTGACAAAGAAGCAGCTATGAAGAAATTAAAAGAAACGCTATCTAAATCGTTAAAAGCGTTTGAAGGAAAAGGATTAACTGTAACGGAAAAAGACGGAAAAGTTTACGTTTCTATGGAAAATAAATTACTTTTCGAATCAGGAAGTTATTTGGTTGGAAGTGAAGGTAAAAAAGCAGTTGATTTAGTAGGTAAAGTTTTAGGTGACAATCCAGATTTATCTGTTTTAATTGAAGGTCATACCGATAACGATAAAATCACAGGAACTTTAGCGGGTGGAATTGAAAGCAACTGGGATTTATCTACCAAACGTGCGACTTCAATTGTAAACATTTTAACGGCTAATCCAAAAGTTAACAAAGCCAACTTAACGGCAGCAGGAAGAAGTGAATTTGCACCATTATTAAGCAATGATACAGCAGAAGGAAAAGCAAAAAACCGTAGAATTGAAATTATTTTAACACCAAAATTAGACGAATTGTCTAAATTGTTAAACGAAATGTAATTTTCAAATTAGCATAATTTAAACCTAACAATTTTCGAGTTGTTAGGTTTTTTTAAATCAATAAATTATGAAACCACTTCAAAAGATACTTCTTCAATTAGAAAACCACATTTCTAATTTTGAAAAAATCAATCCGAGAGTTTCTAACAGTACTATCGGTTGGCAAATTGATCATTGTTTGTTAGTGATTAACGGTGTAATTTCTCAACTTGAAATTTCAAATCCAGCTGAATTTCAATCAAAATTTAATTTCAATAGATTTATTGTTTTTACAACTGGTAAAATTCCTAGAGGAAAAATTAGAGCGCCAAAAGTGGTGACTCCAATTGATGTTGCTACATTAGAAGATTTGAAAACTAAAATGGAATTCGCTAAAAGTAAGATTTCAAAATTGGCAACTTTACCTAAAAAAAGTTTTTTTAAACATCCTTTTTTAAATGATTTGAATGTCAAACAAACAGAAAAATTTTTAGTGATTCACACCAAACATCACCTGAAAATTATTGAAGATATTTTGAGATAAATAAAATCTATCTCACTTCAATTTTTCTTTTTACTAAACTTCGTAACTTCGCCATTCAAAAAATTGTTTACCATAATGAAATTCACAACGCTACCCAATACCAATTTAAAAGTAAGTAAAGCTTGTTTAGGAACCATGACCTTCGGGAATCAAAATACCGAAGCTGAAGCGCATTTTCAATTAGATTACGCTATAGAACGCGGGATCAATTTTATTGATACGGCAGAAATGTATCCAATTGGCGGTAACGAACATATTTTTGGAAGTACCGAACGTTATATCGGAACTTGGTTAGCGAAAAATAAACACAAACGTGACGATTTGGTAGTAGCTACAAAAATTGCTGGACCAAACAGAGGAATGAGTTATATTCGTCAGCCACTTGATTTTTCTAAAAAAAGTATCACGGAAGCGTTGGAATTAAGCCTGAAAAACCTACAAACAGATTATATCGATTTGTATCAAACGCATTGGCCAGAACGCGTAATGAACATGTTTCAGAAACGTGGTTTGGAAAAAATTGATACGAATTGGCAAGAAAATATTTTCGAAGTCTTAACTATTTTTGACGGTTTAATCAAAGAAGGGAAAATAAAACATATTGGGGTTTCGAACGAAAATCCGTGGGGAGTAATGAAGTTTTTGAATGAAAGTGAGAAACACAATTTACCAAGAATTGCTACAATCCAAAATCCATTTTCGTTATTAAATAGATTGTATGAAGTCGGTTTGTCAGAAATTGGAATGCGTGAAAATGTAGGTTTATTAGCCTATTCACCATTAGGTTTCGGGTTTTTATCTGGAAAATATCTAAACGGTACTCCAGAAAATTCTCGCATGAAATTGTTCCCGAATTTTGTACGCTACACCAATGAAAATTGTTATAAAGCGACAAAATTATACCAAGATTTAGCACAAAGTTTAGGTTTAACTTTGACTGAAATGGCCATCGCTTTTGTCAATCATCAAGAATTTGTTTCTTCTACCATAATTGGCGCCACAACCATTGATCAATTAGAAGAAAACATCAACGCGTTTGATGTGATGCTAACGGATTCGGTTTTAGAAGAAATCAATACAATTCAGGAAATGATTCCTAATCCTGCGCCATAAATAATTAACCCTTCGAGGGTTCAAAACCCTCGAAGGGTTAATTATTTACAATTTTATATGAATAGCTTGAAGCGATTCGTTGCTAACAACACTTGCTTTATGTCCGTGAATTTCACTATCAAAATCTACGTTTTCTGGTAAATTGTCTTTGGCAATAAAGCAATCGCCAGGATTAAAAATTTTAAAATCACCGTTTTGTAGTTCTATTTTTAAACTTCCTTTTTGAATGATAATGAAAGTCGCATCGCCAGCTAAATGAAAATCGGTTGCATAGCCTAGATCACTTTTTCTAATTCTGAAATTTTTCGAACCAATTTGTTCCGTTAAAAATAAACCGCCACGTTGATGCACAGAAAAATCTACTTCGGAAAAAATAGAAATTCCGTTTTCGTTGGTGGTGATGGTTGGAATGATAAAAGGTTCGTTCATGAGTGGAATTTCTTTCAAAAGTAATAAAAAAACCCAACAAGTAGTAAAACTTATTGGGTTAGTAGAAACATGCTTAACAATTAACTTAACTAAAGATTTCCTATCACTTTATCTTTCGGATATTTGATTTTGTAACTGATTCTGTATTTCTTAGTTTCATTAGGTTTTAGTTTGATTTCCCAAGTCATCACACCTGTTTCTTCATTAGCTTTTGCACCATCTTTATCTAAAAGTTCTACCGTCATTTCTTTATCCGTGCTTAAAGGATATTGGTCTTTTAACAACATATTGATTTCCTCTTTTTTGTTGTTTCGAACTATAATATCATGCGTAAATGTTTGTTCTTTGTAGGAAGATAAAAACTTCGTACCAGATTTATCCACCACTTTTTCACGTTTAATTGAGATTTTTTTATCTCTTCCCATGCTTAAATTCAACGTGTCTTGTGTTTGATTGGGATTAATCATCGTTTTTCCAACATACATGCCTTCAAAAATAATATTGGCTTCACCAGGTAATAAATTGTATTTAGAATAATCGTTTAATTCGGCTAATAAAAACGCTTCTTTTTCTACTTTTGGAACTGCGTAATATTTGTATGTTGCTGGCAATTTTAAATCTTTTAGTGCTACACTATGCGCTTTTCCGTTCGATAAAATATCGTAAGGAATATCAATATCGAAAGAAACGTTAAGTTCTTGTTCTTCAATTGTAGTATAATCATCCATGTTTTTTGTAGTTACCATAATAACTCCATTTACACCCTGTGTGCCATATAAAGCTGAGCCTTGAGCTCCTTTTAATACATTTACACTTTTAATTACTTCTGGAGGTAGTTGAGCTAAAACACTAGAGTTTGAAATCACATTATCTATTACAACTAAGGCATTATTTTCTCCTGTAATGCTTCTATTTCCTCTTAAAAAGATTTTTGTTTCTTTATCATAATTTGCTGAATCATTTATTTGTAATCCAGCTACTTTTCCTGATAAAGATTGGATTGCATTAGATTGTGTATCATAATTCTTATATCCATAATTCGCTGGATAACCATATCTCAAGAACCAAGCTTGTAATAAGGGCGCCACATTATTTTGATTTGGATTACCACTTGAAAGTGTTAGTTTGACTTTTTTCCAATCAATTCCAGTGCTTTGCATTACTTTCGCTTTATACATTAAGTTGATAGGCGAGTTGATATTTTCAGCACGTAAATCATAAAAAGGTTGCCAAGAAGCGGAATTTGTAATATACGTCACATCTAAATTTACATTTCCTGCCACTTCATTCATCACTTGTAAAATCAGTTTTCCTTTAGACGATTTATCTTCTTTTTGGGTGTTGATTACCAATTTGTTGTTTAAATCGGTCAGTGTTTTATTCCATTTGGTTTCCTTTTCTTCTAAAGTTACAATGGCATTGTCTAATTCGGTTCTTTTGGCTTTGTAGTATTCTACTAATTTCATTAATTCACTAACACTTAAACCTGTGTTGGCACCACCAACTGCTTTGTTTTGATCTAACATTTCAATGGTTTGCTGATGCGAATATTTATCAATCTGAATTTTTTTAATTTCTTTTTGTACGAAGGTAATGCTATCACGAACGCGTTTAATAGCAGGATTACTTTCATCAATTTCATATTCGGAAATATAATTCTGTGTAAACTGAACTGATAAAACCGTTAAACTATTTGGCGCTCCAATTTGAACTGTACTTTCGTTTAAATAATCGGCTACATTTTTAATTACAATTTCGCTCGTTCCAGTAGGTAAATTAACTGAAGTGGTTTGAGATAATTCGGCGCCAGAAAAATAAACGGTTGCGGCTTTTGTTTTGGCGGATGTAAATATTGGTTTTTGAGCAAATGAGATGGCTGTGACCAATATTGTGATGGTTAAAATTAGTTTCTTCATTAGATTTTTTTTTAAATTATGAATTGTTTTTTTTTGAATTGTGATTTATGATGCCTAAACCGCCCATAATCATATAGTTTTGAAATTCTTCAGGTTGGATAGAGATATTGAATTCCAATTTGTTGTTTTTGATTAATTTTAAATCAATTTGAAACGTATTGCTGTAATTTTTATCATCATTACTAATGTGAACGCTAATTTCAGTTGTG
>MGWJ01000027.1:8540-12687 GCA_001800945.1 Flavobacteria bacterium RIFCSPLOWO2_12_FULL_31_7 | reverse complement strand
TTGGGATACTATCAAATACAAAGATTATTTAACTGAAGTGGTTCAAGAATTTCAACGTAATAGTATAAGAGTTTCTATTTTCGTAGATCCAATTGAAGCTATGATTGATGGTGCAAAAGCAACAGGAACTGATAGAATTGAATTGTATACCGAAGTTTTTGCACATCAATATGGTCTAGGAAACGAAAAAGCGATTGAACCTTTCGTAAAAGCTGCAATTAGAGCCAATGAATTAGGTTTAGGAATTAATGCAGGGCACGATTTAAGCTTGGATAATATTAAATTTTTTAAAGAAAATATTCCAAATTTATTAGAAGTTTCCATCGGTCATGCTTTGGTTTCAGAATCTTTATATTTAGGATTTGAGAATGTGGTAAACATGTATTTGAATAAATTGAAGTAAAAAGAGCCAAGTAAAAAAGGCTGAGCAAAAAGAATTTAGTTAAATAACTTTACGACTTAGTGTTTTTGTGGCAAAATAGCAACTTAATATTATGTTATACTCAAAAATAGAAGGTGAAGGGAAGCCTTTTTTAATTATCCACGGATTTTTAGGAATGTCAGACAATTGGAAAACATTGGGTTTGCAATTTGCTGAACTAGGTTTTCAAATGCATTTGTTAGACATGCGAAATCACGGAAAAAGTTTTCACTCTGATGCATTTAATTATGAGGTGATGGTGGAAGATGTAAAAGCCTATGTAGATTTTCATAAATTAGAAAACATCACGCTTTTAGGACATTCTATGGGTGGAAAAATTGCGATGTTGTTCGCAACAAAATATCCAGAATTGGTTGAGAAATTAATGATTGCTGATATCGGCCCGAAATATTACGCGCCACATCATCAAACCATTTTAGCGGCTTTAAATGCGATTGATTTTTCTGAAAAACCAAGTCGAGCAGAAGTAGATGAAATTATTTCAGAATACATTTCTGATTTTGGTACGAAGCAATTCTTACTTAAAAATCTATATTGGGTTGAACCCGGTCAATTAGGATTTCGTTTCAATTTGAAGGTTTTTAATGATAAAATTACAGAAATTGGTGCCGCACTTCCTTTTGAGAATCATTTCAATAAAGCTACTTTGTTTCTTCGTGGTGATAAGTCGGATTATATTTTAGATGCCGATTTTGAAACCATTTATTACCATTTTCCAGAAGCTAAAATTGTTACCATTCCTAACGCCGGTCATTGGCTGCATGCAGAAAATCCAAAAGCATTTTATTACGAAGTTGAAAAATTCATCTAAGATTTATTATGCATACATAATATTTTTGTTAAAAAAATTGTTAATTTCATAATTAATGTTAATTTTGAAATAAATATTTAAACTTAAAACTAACTAAATTTTAATTATGAGAAAATTATTTTCTTTATCATTACTAACTTTGGCTTCGGTTTCTATGTTCGCAGGTGGATATAGAGTTTCGATTCAAGGTCAGAAACAATTGGCGATGGGACATACCGGAGTGGCAGTTGTAAATAGTGCAGAGGTTGCCTTTTTTAACCCTGCTGGAATGTCTTTTTTAGATAAAAAATTCAACTTATCAGTTGGTGGTAACGCTTTGTTTGCTAAAACAAGATATCAAGATTCGCAGTACAATCAAACAGCAGGTACTGATAACTTAGGAACTCCATTTAGTTTGTATGCTACTTATAAAATTAACGACTGGGTTTCTGCAGGTTTAGCAGTTTATACTCCTTATGGATCTTCTGTAGAATGGGATAAAGGATGGAAAGGTGCTCATTTGGTTAATAGTATTGATTTACAAGCTATTTTTGTACAACCAACAATTTCTTTTAAAATAGAAGATGTTTTTAGTATTGGTGGTGGACCAATTTATGCCAATGGTAGTGTGAATTTTAACAGAAACATAACTCCAAATCCATTATTAGGGAATACAAATGTAGATTTAGAAGCAAAGAATATTACCGCTTGGGGTTATAATGTTGGTATGATGTTTAAATTAACAAATGAAGTTACTTTAGGATTAGATTACCGTTCTGAAATTATAATGGAAGCTAGAGGTGGTTCAGCAAATTATCAAGATAAAAATGCTATTGCGAGTTTAAATCCTGCTTTTACAGATGGTACTTTTGATGCAGATTTACCATTGCCTGCTGAGTTAACAGCTGGTTTATCTTATAAACCATCTGAGAAATGGTTATTTGCGTTTGATTATAATTTCACAAAATGGAGTACATATAAAAATTTAGATATTACAATTTATAATCAAAACCCAACGCCAGTATTCTCTGAAAATAAAAGAGATTATAAAGATGCTAGTACATTTCGTTTCGGAGCACAATATAAAGCGACAAAGAAATTTACTTTAAGAGGTGGGTATTATATTGACGAAAGTCCAGTTCAAAATGGATACTTTGCTCCAGAGACACCACGTAACGATTCAAAAGGTTATACGGGTGGTTTAACTTATCAAGTAAATGATAAATTAGGTATTGATATGTCATTTTTATATTTACACTTTGATCAAATTGATAATTCTTATGATTATTATAATGATCCATTAACTAGTCCTCCTCCAGGGCAATCTCCGTATTCTTCTTTCGGTGGAACATACAAATCAACTGTGTTTTCTCCTGGTATTGGAATTACTTACGGTTTCTAATTTAAAAAATATTCAAAATGAAAAATAAATTTATATTACTAGCAACTTTAGCAATTGGTTTTGTAAGTTGTGAACCAGAATTTGAAAATGAGGTGAACGCGGATTATACTTCTGGTGAAGCTAATTTTTCTTCTTATGTAGCGATTGGTAATTCACTTACTGCAGGTTACATGGATGGTACAGTTTCTAAAGGAAGTCAAGCAAATTCGTATCCTAATTTATTAGCACAACAATTCGCATTAGTAGGTGGTGGAGCATTTACTCAACCTTCTTACGCAGATGACGTGAATAATTTAGGTGGATTAATGTTAGGTGGAAATCCAATTGCAAATACAAGATTAGTTATTGATGCTTCTCAAGGTCGTCCAGAAACAATTGCTGGTACTTCTACAAT
Organism: Flavobacteria bacterium RIFCSPLOWO2_12_FULL_31_7; assembly: GCA_001800945.1. GTDB lineage: Bacteria > Bacteroidota > Bacteroidia > Flavobacteriales > Flavobacteriaceae > Flavobacterium. The sequence continues at coordinate 9,659 of MGWJ01000027.1, read as the reverse complement.
TGAAGTGTCTAATTTACAGGCTACTGCTTACAATAATATGGGTGTTCCTGGTGCAAAATCGTTCCATTTATTAGCGCCTGGTTACGGAAACTTAGCAGGTGTAGCATTAGGTACTGCAAATCCATATTTTGTTCGTCATGCAACTTCACCAAGTGCTTTGGTTTTAGGAGATGCTATGACTAAAAATCCAACATTCTTTACGAACTGGATTGGTGCAAATGATGTACTTGCATATGCTACAAATGGTGGAGCACAAGCAAATGGAACTTCTGCAGCAGCAGATCATAACTTAACTGGTAATTTAAATCCAGCGACTTATGGTAGTAACGATATTACAAATAGCACTACTTATGATAATGTGTATAATCAAATTATTAATACATTAACTTCAAATGGGGCTAAAGGTGTGGTTTGTACGATTCCAAGTGTGACATCGATTCCGTATTTTACAACAGTTCCTTATGCGCCACTTTCGCCAACTGCTTTAGGTGGAGCAACAAATATTAATGCTTTAAATACACAATTATATGGACCTTTAGATGGTATTTTTACCGCTTATGGGGAACCAAATCGTGTAAATCCATTATCTGCAACTTCTGCAAATCCAATTTTAATTAATGATGTGGATGCAATTGATAGATCTGCAGAAATTACAGCAATCTTAACACCAAGTTTAGGTGCGCCAACAGCTACAGCTTTTGGAATGGTTTTCGGTAAAGCTCGCCAGGCAACTGCTTCGGATTTAGTAGTTTTACCAGCTTCTTCTGTAATTGGTACGCCAAACCCATCGTCTCCGTCAACGTTAATCAATATTAATGGAGTTTCTTATCCAATGGCTAATAAGTGGGTGTTAACTGCAAATGAAAAAGCAAAAGTAGCTTCTGCAACAACTTCTTTCAATGCTTCAATTGTGGCTATTGCAAATGCAAAAAATACTGCGGCTGGACATACTGTAGTTGCGGTTGCAGATATGAATGCAATTATGAATAAATTAGTTACTGGTTTAAAAGTTGAAACAGGTTCTATCTATACAGCTAACTACTTTAGTGGTTCGGCAACGGAAGGTCAGGTTTTATTTTCTTTAGACGGTGTACATCCAAATGCACGTGGATATTCAGT
>MGWJ01000027.1:0-8517 GCA_001800945.1 Flavobacteria bacterium RIFCSPLOWO2_12_FULL_31_7 | reverse complement strand
AATTGCTAATGAAATTATCAAAGTAATTAATGCAAGCTTCAAAGCGAGATTGCCATTACATAATCCAACTTACTTCCCAGGAATCAATATTGTTCCTTCAAACTAAGTAAGAATTTTAAATAAATTTTAAATAGGTGCCATTTTTGGTGCCTATTTTTTTGTTTAAAACTTTGATGTTTATAATTCAGAGTTCAACTTCCCGAGTTTAAAAAATATTTTTTTACATTTACAAACTAATTACAATACTTCAAATATGAAAAACTACCTTATTAAATTACTTATTTCAACGATATTGATAGTTGTGATATCACATTTCTTAAAAATTGAAATTACAGATTATACCGCAGCTATTTTTATGGCAGTGGCCTTATCGTTATTAAATACTTTTTTAAAACCAATTTTAGTATTTTTTACTATTCCGGTTACAATTATGTCTTTGGGGTTATTTTTACTGGTGATTAATGCCGTGATTGTGAAAATTGCTGATTATTTCATCGATGGAATTTCAGTACCAACATTTTTTACTGCGGTTATTTTTAGTATCGTACTTTCAATTAGTCAGTATATTTTAAATAAAATTTTTATCGATAAATAGGAAATCTATATTTCTAAAATTCAATAAATTAAAAACTTGTATGGGTTGCAAAAATTATATAATTTTGCAACCCATATTTTATACTTCAAAAAATCAATAGAAATGAACATTAGAAAAGAACACATTGACGCTTTAAATGCCGTTGTAAAAATTACAATTGGTAAATATGAATATACTGAAAAAATTGAAAATTTTTTAGAAGTTAAAAGAAAAACAGCTACTTTACCTGGTTTCAGAAAAGGAAAAACACCAATGGATGTGGTGAGAAAACAATTTGAAAAACCTGCGATTATTGAAGAAGTTACTAAATTAGTAAGTAAAGGGTTATCGGATTATATCGCAAAAGAGAAATTAGATTTATTAGGTAATGCGTTACCAAGAGTAAACGAAAATTTAGATTGGAAAGCAGATGAGTTAACTTTCGAATATGAATTAGGTTTAGCGCCAGATTTTACTGTAGACTTAGCAAGAGCTGCAGGTGTAACACGTTACAAAGTTATCGCAGACGATGCTTTGTTAAACGATCAAGTAGAAAGAATTCAAAAACAATACGGTAAAATTATTACGGAAACAGAAGTGAAAGAAGGTTTCGAAATCAACGGAACATTTTCTAATGAAGAAAAAGGAATTGAAAACCAAGCTTTAATTAGTTTAGATATTTTTGCTGATGCGAAAGCTGGAAAACAATTTATTGGTAAAAAAGTTGGTGATGTAGTGGTGTTGAAAACTAAAGGTTTATTCAATGACGATCACCAATTGATGGATTATTTAAAAGTAGCTCATGACGAGGTTCATGGTTTAGATATTGAAGTTAATTTTACAATCGATGCGATTCAATCTATCGAAAAAGCAGAACTTAACGAAGAATTATTCGCAAAATTATTCCCTAACGGTGAAGTAACAACTGTTGAAGGATTAAAAGAAAAAATCAAAGAAGATGCGGAACAACAATTCGTACAACAAGCAGATCAAAAGTTTTTAAATGATGTAACAGAAGCTTTATTAGAAACTACAAAATTTGATTTGCCAGAAACCTTCTTAAAGAAATGGATTCAAACTATTGGAGAAGCACCATTAACTGCTGAACAAGCTGAAGTAGAATTCGCAAAATCAGAAAGAGGTTTACGTTACCAATTAATCGAATCAAAAATCTTTATTCAAAACAATTTACAAGTTAGATTTGAAGAATTAAAAGATTTTACTTCAGGATTAATCAGACAACAAATGGCACAATTCGGACAAGCTAATGCAACTGATGCAGAAGTAGATGGAATTGTTTCAAGAGTAATGTCTAATCAAGAAGAAATTAAGCGTATTTCTGACCAAGTTTTAAGCTTAAAAATGATTGACTTATACAAAACAAATGTAAAAGCAGTTGAAAAAGAAGTAAACTATCAAGATTTTGTTAAAGCTATGTATGGCGAAATGTAATATTGATAAAAATTAGTATATTTGAACGTCAAACCATTTCGGTTTGACGTTTTTTATATTTAAAACCAAACTTTAAACCATCAACTTTTAAATAAAATTTAAAATGAACTACGGAAAAGAATTTAAAAAATTTGCGACAAAAAAACACGGGGTAAATAGTTTGTATTACGATAAATTGGTAAGTAGTTTAACGCCTTATATTATTGAAGAACGCCAATTAAACATCTCTCAACTAGACGTATTTTCTCGTTTAATGATGGATAGAATTATCTTCATGGGAACTGGTGTGGACGATTATATGGCAAATATTATCCAAGCACAATTATTGTTTTTAGAAAGTGTTGACGCTTCTAAAGATATTCAAATTTATATCAATTCTCCTGGAGGAAGTGTATATGCAGGTTTAGGTATTTACGATACGATGCAATACATCAAACCAGATGTGGCCACAATTTGTACAGGAATGGCGGCGTCAATGGGAGCTGTTTTATTATGTGCTGGTGCAGAAGGAAAACGTTCGGCGTTACCGCATTCTCGTGTGATGATTCACCAACCATCTGGAGGTGCTTCTGGAGTAGCAACAGATATGGAAATTAACTTAAGAGAAATGTTGAAGTTAAAAGATGAATTGTATCAAATCATTTCTTCGCACTCTAAACAACCTATAGAAAAAGTATTCAAAGACAGTGAACGCGATTATTGGATGATTGCAGATGAAGCTAAAGAATACGGAATGATTGATGAAGTATTAAGAAGATAAATTCAGTCCTAAGTTTTCAGTCTCAGTTTACACTTTTGTAGCTGCGATTGATAACTATGACTGTGAACTAAAAAGAAATGGCAAAAGAAGTATTAGAATGTTCGTTTTGTGGAAGGAAAAAGCCAGAAACTAATTTATTAATTGCAGGTATTGATTCGCATATTTGCGATAAATGTATTGAGCAAGCTCATGGTATTGTGTTAGAAGAACTAAAAGGCACAATGGATGCTGAAGCCTTTGGCGATTTAGTGCTTCGCAAACCGAAAGAAATAAATGCATTTTTGAACGAATATGTAATCGGACAAGAACAAACTAAAAAAGTATTAAGTGTAGCGGTTTATAATCATTACAAAAGATTAATGCAAACGGTACAGTCTGATGATGTTGAAATTGAAAAAAGTAACATCTTAGTGGTTGGACAAACGGGAACAGGAAAAACGTTAGTTGCAAAAACTATTGCAAAAATGTTAAATGTACCTTTGGCTATTGTGGATGCTACCATTTTAACAGAAGCAGGTTATGTGGGAGAAGATGTGGAAAGTATTTTAACACGTTTGCTTCAAGCTGCCGATTATGATGTGGCTAAAGCCGAAAGAGGAATCGTTTTTATTGATGAGATTGATAAAATTGCTCGCAAGAGTGATAATCCATCCATTACAAGAGATGTTTCTGGAGAAGGTGTGCAACAAGCCTTATTGAAATTATTAGAAGGTTCAGTAGTAAATGTTCCGCCAAAAGGAGGAAGAAAACATCCAGATCAAAAATTTGTTGAGGTAAATACACAAAATATTTTATTTATTGCTGGTGGTGCTTTTGATGGTATTGAGCGTATCATTTCTAAAAGATTAAACCGTCAAGCAATGGGTTTCAGTGCGTCTAAAGATTTAGATAAAGTGGATGAAAATAATTTATTGCAATACATTATTCCACGTGATGTGAAAGAGTTCGGATTGATTCCTGAAATTATTGGTCGTATGCCTGTTTTGTCTCACATGGATCCATTAGACGGGAAAACATTACGTGCGATTTTAACAGAACCTAAAAATGCATTAATCAAACAATATCAGAAGTTATTTGAAATGGATGATGTTGCGTTTACAATTGAAGATGCTGCTTTAGATTTTATTGTAGAAAAAGCATTAGAATATAAATTAGGTGCTCGTGGTTTACGTTCGTTATGTGAAGCTATTTTAACGGATGCGATGTTTGAATTACCAAGTTCTGAGGAAAAAGACTTAAACGTAACTCGTGAATTTGCAGAACAAACTCTAAACAAGAATTTACTTCAGAAGTTGCAAGTCGCTTCATAAAGTAAAATTAGTTATATGAAAAAAGGCAATCAATAATTTGATTGCCTTTTTCTTTTTTTTATAGTTGTTGTGTAATTTATGCTATTTTTTTCTCAGCGTTAACTGGTTTTGCATGAACATATCTTGCTTTACAACTCCAACCTCTACTTGAACATGATGTTAATACTAATCCAATTACTACGATTGCGCTGATTTTTTTAATTGACATTTTAAAGGGGGTTTGTTGTGTTATTATTTATTGATTTTAAATTCTGTTCTTCTATTTAGTTGGTCTTCTTCAGTTGTACATGTGGTGCATTTAACTTTTAATTCCATTTCTCCCATTCCCATGTATTTTAAGCGGTTTTTATTGATCCCTTTTGAAACTAAATAATCAAAAGTAGCTTTGGCTCTTTTTTCAGATAATACTTTGTTGTATTCATCAGAACCTTTAGCATCCGTGTGAGCAAAAATTGAAATAGACATTTCTTTGTTTTCATTCAATACTGAAATGATTTTGTTTAAAGAAAGTGTTGATTCTTGTTTAATAGTTGCCTTGTTGAAGTCAAAATAAATGTTTTCTATTTGAATTTCTGTTTCCGTTACAATTGGTTTGGCTTGTTTTAATTCGATAGCAGTATCGTTATAAAAATCACCAGAAGTTAATTGTTTTGTGATTGGTTCATAACCTTCTTTTTCAACCGTAACATTATAAATTGTTAAAGGGTTGTAAATGATAGAAATATTTCCTTTTTCATCTGTTTTCCCATCGGCTAAAATTTTACCAAATTCGTTTTTTACTACAATTTTAGCATTTGGTAAAGTAATACCAGTAGTTTTTTCTTTAATTGCTAATTTAGAAACTGTATTTGGAGCCATTTTTAAATTGTATCTATAAATGTCATAGTTTCCGTCTGTAGCCGTTTTGTCTGAAGATACATAACCTTTGTTTTCACTTACCATTACAAAAGCTAAATCGTCTTTTCTTGAGTTTAATGTTCCTCCTAAATTAAATGCCGTATGGTATCCATCTTCTGTAATTGAAGATCTGAAAACATCAAAACCTCCCATGTTTGTATGTCCTTTCGAAGAGAAAAACAAATAGTTATTGTCATTTGAAATGAATGGGAATTTTTCGTCTTCTTTGGTATTAATTTTAGAACCTAAATTCATTGGAGCTCCCAAAGTTCCGTTTTCTAAAATTGCTACTTCGTATAAGTCAAATCCACCCGCTCCACCTGGAATATTTGAGGAGAAATATAGTTTTTTACCATCGTTAGAAACAAAAGGTGTTTCAATTGAATATTGGTCGTCCATTAATTTTAATTCTGTAATATTGGTCCAATATTTGTCAGATTTGATATCTAAATCCGCTGTGTATAATTTGTAAACGTTTGGATTTTCTTTCGTAGATTGAGTAAAAAACACTTTGTTTTCATCTGGAGTAAAGGTAATAGTACCTTCGTTATCTTTTGAATCAATTGCAGAGGCAAACAAAAGAGGGAAAGTTAAGTTTCCTGTACTGTCCACATTCACACAATATAAATTATTATTTGGTGTTTTAGTGTCTTCATTCATTGTAGTTTCATAATGTCTTCTTTTTTTGTTAGACAAAATGATGAATTTATTTTTGAAGAATGATGTACCTATTTCTGATAATTCAGAGTTGACACTAACTTCACTTAATACAAATCGTAAACCTTTAGCGTTTTTATTGATGATGTCGTTTATAGAATCTAATCTTGCATTTCTAACTGGTTCTTGGGCAGTTGCTAAATTTGTTAGTAAAGAAAGTAATGCAAATAATAAAAATTTTGTTTTCATGGTAAATTTTAGGTTATGTTTCAGGGGCAACAAAAATATGCATTTTTGTTATAAAAATGCATTTTATTCTGAATTTTGTGCAAATATGATGCCTAAAAAATAGCTAAAAAATTAAAATCGACAATAAACCACTTTATTCGATAAAATGCATGCGAGATTAATTTTTTGTAAAGAAATTTGGTCTTTTTAAGATTGTAGTAATTCTTCTAAGTAATTTCTTGAATTTGAAAGCCTTGGGATTTTGTGCTGTCCGCCTAATTTGTCGTTTTTTTTCAACCAATTGTAAAAAAGATTTTCCTTCGCCACATGTAAAACCAATTTGTTTAATGTCATGTTGTTGAATCTTTTGGCTTCATAATCAGAATTAACTTGTTGCAGATTTTTATCTAGTAATTCTGTAAAATCAGCGATATTTTCGGGATGTTTTTTAAATTCGATAATCCATTCATGTGCGCCTTTTTCTTTGCCTTCCATGAAAATTGGGGCTACGGTATAATCCAAAATTTCACAATTTAGTGTAGCACAAGTTTTTGCTATAGCAGAATCGGTATTTTCTACCATTAGTTCTTCTCCAAAAACATTAATGTGGTGTTTGGTTCTTCCAGTTACTTTAATTCGGTACGGATTTAATGAAGTAAAACGAATCGTATCGCCAATTAAATAACGCCATAAGCCAGAATTGGTTGTAATAACTAAAGCATAATTTTTATTTAATTCTACTTCGCTTAACGGAATTACTTTCTGATTTTCTTTTCCAAAAGTATCCATTGGAATAAATTCGTAAAAAATACCATAATCTAACATTAACAATAATTCGTTAGAATTGTTTTGGTCTTGTAGGGCAAAAAAACCTTCAGAAGCATTATAAATTTCGTAATATTTGAAATTATCTTTCGGAAATAATTTTTTGTATTGTTCTTTATAGGGATCGAAACTTACACCACCATGAAAATACACCTCCAAATTAGGCCAAATTTCTAGAATATTTGTTTTGTTATTTTCTTCTAAGGTTTTGTTTAGCAACACCATCATCCAACTTGGCACTCCGGCTAAACTGGTTACGTTTTCTAAACTACTTTCTTTAATGATGGCTGGTAATTTTGTTTCCCAATCACTCATTAATGAAGTTTTATTACTTGGTGTGGAACTAAATTCTGCCCACATTGGCATGTTGTCAATTAATATTGCTGATAAATCGCCAAAAATAGTATTGTTATTTTCGTACAATTCTTTGCTGCCGCCTAAGCGTAAACTCTTTCCTGTAAAAAGTTGTGAATTTTCATTGTTGTTCAAATACATACACAATAAATCTTTGCTGGCTTTGTAATGATTGTTTTCTAAAGCTTCTGAACTTACTGGAATAAACTTGCTTTTTGCATTAGTAGTTCCGCTAGATTTTGCAAAATATTTGATATTTGAATGCCAAAATATGTTTTGTGCACCTTGGCGCGTTTGATTAATGTAAGGTTCTAATTCTTCGTAGGTAGAAACCGGAATTCTTTCATTAAAAGTAGCGTAGTTTTTAATACTGTTGTAGTCGTATTTTTTTCCTAAAACCGTATTTTCAGCCGATCGCAGTAGTCCAAATAATATTTCTTCTTGAACTTCTATAGGATATTTTATAAACAATTCAATTTGATGAATACGTTTTTTTAAAATCCATGAGGCAATCGAATTTATTATAGTTAATGGCATTTGAGTATCGGTATTTTTATAACTTTACCAAAAATAATAATTTTTATATCAATTACAATTTTTATGACAACTTTTGAAGGAACCTTAACAAAAATGGAAACCGAAATGGGTGCTCCAATTCAGTATTATTTAATTTTTGATTCCAATTTTATTAATGTTAACCAATTAATTAATAAAGATATAGAAATTACTTTCAAAGGTTATCAATGTTTAAATTGTAAAAAAGCGAAAAAAATTTGGCGACAAGGTTTTTGTTACGATTGTTTTTCTACAATTCCGTCTGCCGCAGATTGGATCATGAAACCAGAGTTAAGTACCGCGCATTTAGATATTGAAGACAGAGATTTAGCATAAGAAAAACGAGTGCAATTGCAACCACATACGGTGTATTTGGCTTTGTCAAGTGAAGTAAAAGTTGGGGTAACCAGAAACACTCAAGTGCCAACTCGTTGGATAGATCAAGGTGCAGTGCAAGCTTTACCTATCGTAGAAACTCCAAACAGATATTTGGCTGGTGTAGCCGAAGTAGCTTTAAAAAATCATTTTTCAGATAAAACCAATTGGCAAAAAATGCTTAAAAATGAAGTGCCTGTGGTGAGTTTACACGAAGAAAAAATGAAATTAAAACAATGGTTGCCTGAAGAAATTTTACCTTATTTTATTGAAGAAGATACCTTGTACGAATTCAATTTCCCAGTCAATAAATATCCTGTGAAAGTGTCGAGTTTAAATTTAGAAAAAACACCTAATTTTTCTGGAAAAGTAGTCGGAATTAAAGTACAATATTTGATTTTTGAAGACGGAACTGTTTTCAATGTTAGAACTTATGAAGGTTATGTGGTCAGTTTGAGTTTTTAAGTTTTTGTCAGTCTGAGCGAAGTCGAAGACAATTCTATTGTAAGAAAGCATTTCGACTCCGCTCA
>MGWJ01000026.1 GCA_001800945.1 Flavobacteria bacterium RIFCSPLOWO2_12_FULL_31_7 | reverse complement strand
GGTTATTGTTTCAAACTATGAAATCGCTTCACATTACGGTAACAAAGGGTTTCAATTTCACCCCATGAATCACGGCGGAAGTTGGGATTTCGAATTCGGAAATGTAAAATATGTGAACGCTATACATACTTCTTCTTTTCCTGATGGTAGTTATGGTGGTCAACCTGGCGGATTTGTAATTGAAGGCGAACATAAAAACATTTACATCGCTGGAGACACGGCTTTATCTATGGATATGAAATTAATTCCGATGAGAACGAAGTTAGATTTAGCGATTTTACCTATTGGAAGTAATTTTACTATGGATGTTGAGGATGCCATTATCGCCTCTGATTTTGTGGATTGTGATAAAGTTTTAGGCTATCATTACGATACTTTCGGTTACATAGAAATTAATCATGAAGAAGCTAAACGTAAATTCTTCGAAAAAGGAAAAGATTTGATGCTGTTGGAAATTGGTCAAAGTATCGATTTGTAAACTTTGGTATTAAAATTGCTTAACAAAAGAAAAAATATTTAATGAAAAAACTATTCCTATTATTACTAATTAGTCAAATTTCATTCGCACAAAAAGATGGATTTTGGGATAAGGAACGTGCATTTACCAAAGAAATTAAGTTAAGTTCAGGAAATAGAACTTTAGTTAAAATTGACGAGTTACCAGAAGGTGCCTCTGAATTTGTTTTCCGAATTTCTCTAATTGATGAGAATGGAAAAATTACGACAAGTTTGGCGTCAATTTTAAAAGCGATTCCAGATCCGACAGGAATTAGTCAAGGAACTGCTGGTGCCATTACGTTAACCAATTCGCTTTCTGGTGATGATACTTGTTTGTACGGAGTTTATACTTCTGAAAAGGCTGGGAATCAGTTTTTAAAAGATGGAAAATTAGAAACAGCATGTTATTTTATTAAAGAACCGGTAAGTAAGGACAGTAAAGTCATTTCCATTAAAAACACAAAATGTTTTGAAAATGCTCCAAATCTTTGGTTTGCTTTCGAAAATAAAAACTGGGTTATGAGTACCAAAATAGTGTTAGAAGTGGTTTCTTGGGTGGATTATAATGCTAGTCGTGGTTGGAATGCTTCAACAAAAAAAGAACTTTTAGCAGAAGCTGAAAAATTAGCTATGGTTAAAATGGTTTCTAACAAGAATAATTACTTAGCCACTTTTTTAAAAGTTTTCGCAATGAAATATAAATATAGTGAGTACAAGCAATTGTTGGCAATTGAGAAATCGAATGTAATGCAAAGTATTGCTACTGAAAGTTTAGTGCAATCTGGTGAATTACAAAACTATTTGGATAAAATTAGAAGTACTTCTTTTGAGTTGTTTAAAAAAGGAAAATCGGAAGAAGCCATTGCCTTAATTCAAAAAGAAATTATAGAGAAAAAACACGCCAAAGACAATGATTTTAGTGCCTTAGGTGATATTTATATAGCAAATAAACAGTTCGTAAAAGCGGAAGAACAATATAAAAAAGCGATTGATAAAAATTCTTCTGAATTAGTTTATCAATTAAAATTGGCTCATGTGTATCTGTTTACTAATAAAGTTGGCGAAGCAAAAGACATTCATAAATTATATAAAGACAATAATATTTCTGCCAATAAAAGTTGGGTGAATCAAACCAAAGCTGATTTTGCCGATTTTGAAAAAAGAGGTTTTCCAACCGATAACTTCAAAAAAATTCTAAGAATCTTAGAATAATTATTATGCAGAGTTTCGTAAAGAAAGTATAAAGTCATACAAAAAATCTTTGCGAATCTTTGCGAATCTTTGCGAATCTCTGTGAATCTCTGTGAATCTTTGCGAAACTCTGTGTAACGAAATGAAAGCAACTTACAAACAATACATCTTAAATTTTAAACGACCAAGTGGTACTTCTCGAGGAGTTTTAACCGAGAAAGAAACTTGGTTTTTGCTATTGGAAGAAAATGGGAAAATTGGAGTAGGTGAGTGTGGTTTGTTGCGAGGTTTGTCTGTTGATGATCGCCCAGATTATGAAGAAAAACTGCAATGGGTCTGTAAAAACATCCATTTAGGAAAAGAGCAACTTTGGCAAGAATTACTAGAGTTTCCATCCATTCAATTTGGGTTAGAAATGGCTTTTTTATCGCTACAATCGGAAACACCATTTGAATTATTTCCTTCTAACTTTACAAAAGCTAAAGATGCGATTACTATTAACGGTTTAGTTTGGATGGGCGAAGAAGCCTTCATGAAACAACAAATTGAAGAGAAATTAGCTGCTGGATTTTCGTGTATTAAACTGAAAATTGGCGCAATTGATTTTCAACAAGAATTAGATTTATTAGCGTTTATTCGAAAACATTTTGACGCCAATACTATTGAAATTCGTGTCGATGCGAATGGTGCTTTTTCTGCAAAAGAAGCTTTGGAAAAATTACACTTACTTTCTCAATATGATTTGCATAGTATTGAACAGCCTATAAAAGCGGGTCAGTTTGAGGCGATGCAACAACTTTGTCAACAAACGCCATTTCCAATTGCTTTGGATGAAGAATTAATTGGTGTGTTTAATTTTGAAGACAAAGTAGCGTTATTAGAAACTATTCAGCCACAATATATTATTTTGAAACCCAGTTTTATTGGTGGGATAAAAGGTAGTTTAGAATGGATAGAAATCGCCGAAAAGCGAAACATTGGTTGGTGGATAACTTCCGCTTTAGAAAGTAATGTAGGATTAAACGCGATTGCGCAATTTACCTATACATTAAACAATAAAATGCCACAAGGTTTAGGAACAGGCGGATTATATACGAATAATTTCGATTGTCCGTTGGAAATTAAAAAAGGACAATTAGTTTTTAATACTGAACTGAATTGGGATTTTGAATTTTGATGGAACGCGAATTTACCGAATGCTTCGCAATACTGATTAAACGGATTTTCGCAAAAAAAAGCGACTAAAATAATTTTCAGTCGCTTTTCGTAAATCTATAATTGTAATTTGTAAATTATAACTTCGTCATATTTGCAGATAGAGTTTCAATAAATTTTCCAATTGGACCTTTTACCATCATGGCCATCATCGCATTAAATTCACCTTCAAAAAATAATTGAACTGAACTTGAATTATCAGAAACAGCATCAATGTTTGCGGTTAATGTAAAAGGTAATTTACTTGAAGCTGCTCCTAAAATTACTTTCGAATTAGGAGTAGCTTCCTTTTTTACTAATTTAATTTCTGGCATACCTTTTAAACCAAATTCGAAACAATTTTCATCAATCACTTCAAATTTTGCAATATTATCTGGCATTAATTTTTCGAAATTTTTAATATCTGTTAACGCATTAAAAATATATTCTGCTGATTTTTCTACGTTTGTTTTTGGGCTTTCTAAATTCATTATGTTATAGTTTTATTTTGTTTCAAGTTTCGTATATCGAACTTCGTAAGTTGAAAATCGTACTATCAAAAGTACTATTTATTTCTTGTAATTCAAATAATCTTGTAGTAGAATTGTCGCAGCAATTTCGTCAATTAATCCTTTGTTTTGACGTTGTTTTTTCTTTAATCCACTATCAATCATGGTTTGAAATGCCATTTTTGAAGTAAAACGTTCGTCTACACGTTCCATTTTCATTGTTGGAAATTCGTTTTGAAATTGTTGAATGAATTTTTCAATAATTTCACTGCTTTCACTAGGTAAACCGTTCATTTGTTTGGGTTCGCCAATAATTACAGTTTCCACATTTTCTTTTGAAAAATAGGTTCTTAAAAACGAAATCAGTTCAGTTGATGGAATAGTGGTTAAGCCACTCGCAATAATTTGAAAATCGTCTGTAACTGCAATTCCTGTTCGTTTTTGACCGTAATCTATTGATAAAATTCTTCCCATTATTTTAATTTATTTACAAAAGTAAACAAATCCAATGCCTTTTTTATACATTAGTAAAAACTTTAACCTTGAATTTATGAAAAAAACGGCATTATTACTTCTTATTATGGTTGTCATTTTATCTTGTGATAAAAAACAAGTATATAGAAATTTTGAAAATCAGATTGAGGCTCAACGTTGGTCTGAAAAGGATGTGAAAATTCATACTTTTGATATTTTAGAAGATGGTAAAAGTTACAATGTGTTTCTTGAAATAAGTCATGTTTTAGGTTCTGAAATGAATGAGTTTCCTGTAGTTTTTGAAGTTTCAAAGCCAGATGGTTCTACAGAAAAAGGTGAAGAGGTTGTTAATTTTAAAAACGCTGATTGTATGGGCGATGTTTGCGATGTTAAGTTCTTATTGAAAGAAAAATTGCAATTAAAGAAAGGAAAATATATAGTGAAATTTTCTCCTAAATCTAAATTTGGATTTGTTCCAAATATAATTGGTGTAGGATTAAGCGTCGAAATAAAAGAATAGTTTCCACATGATTGTATAAAAAAAACTCATCTTGTTTAAGTATAAGATGAGTTTTTTTATATAATATTAGTTTTATTGTTTTACAGCTGTTGGTGCAGGAGCAGAAGGTAAACTTTCTAAAATTTCCACTTCAAAAATAATGTTGCTATTTGGTGGAATTACATTTCCAGCGCCTTTTTCACCATATCCTAAGTTCGAAGGAATGAAGAAAATAGCTTTATCATTGAAATTCATGTTGTTAATTCCTTCTAAGAAACCTGGGATCAATCCGCCTTTATTTCCATATTTAAAAGGAAATGGTTGGTAACCATTTTGGTTTGCTCTGTTTTGATCGAATTTTCCGTATATTTTATTGATTGCTTCGTAGCTACTGTCAAATAAAGTTCCGTCTTCTAAATAACCTGCATAGTGTACGTAAATATCTTTTCCTTCTGTTGGTTTAACACCTGAACCTTTTTTCAAAATGCTATATTGTAAACCTGAAGGTGTTTTAGTAGATTTTGCTTTTAAAGTTTTAAATTCAGCAACTTTAGCAGTTAAAATAGGTCCTAATTTTGCTTTTATTTCTGCATCTGCGATGGCTTTTGCTTCTGCTTCTTTTTGTCTTTTTTCTGCTTCAATCTTTGCTGCTGCTTCCGCTTTTACTCTTGCTTCTTCCGCTGCTTTTTTATCTAATTCTGGTTTGATTTTCATGTAATCAGAAAATACTTTTACCGCATTAAAATTCTTAGCTAATTTCCCTTTTCTAAGTATGATAACTTTTTCAATCACATCATCTTTAGCAATAGCATCAACTACATTTTGTCCTTCGATAACATGACCAAAAACGCTATGTTTGTTGTTTAACCAAGGTGTATCTTTATGAGTGATGAAAAACTGAGAACCGTTAGTAGCTGGACCTGAATTTGCCATAGAAAGAATTCCTGGTTTGTCATGTAATAAAGTAGTATCGAATTCATCTTGAAATTTATAACCTGGATCTCCAGAACCATTTCCAAGTGGGCATCCACCTTGAATCATAAAGTTTGGAATTACTCTATGAAATTTTAAACCATTGTAAAAAGGCTTTCCTTTTTTATCATTGGTAACGAAAGTGTTTTTTCCTTCAGCCAATGTGATGAAGTTAGCCACAGTAATTGGTGTTTTTTGGAATTCTAATTGTAATGTAATTTTACCTTTGTTAGTGTAAATCTCGGCAAAAACACCTTCTAAAACTACTTTCTTAGTTTTTTGATTTTTGGTTTGCGCAGAAGTAACGGTTAAGGTTAAGGCGCAAAATAGTAATAATAACTTTTTCATATATAAATATTTATTGTTTTTCTAATAGTTCAATTTCAAAGTATAATGTTGTATTAGGCGGAATTGCTCCATATCCTTGTTCCCCATATCCTAAATGACTAGGAATGATAAGTGCCATTTTGTCGCCAAATTTCATGCTTTGCAATCCTTCAATAAATCCAGGAATCAATCCGGTTTTGCTTCCGTATACATACGGAAAAGGCGTGTATCCTCTTCCTTCTTTTTTAGCTTCATCAAATATTCCATTTTCTTTAGCTATAGTTTCATAGCTTGTGTCAAAAAGCGTTCCGTCAACAAAATAGCCAGCGTAATGTACATATACTTCGTGTGCTGGAATAGGTTTTTTTCCAGTTCCTGACTTTAATAGTTTGTATGTTAATCCAGATTTTGTTTTGGTTCCTGTAGTGTTGACCTCTTCAATAGAAGCTACTTTTTTTGCTTTAACAACTTCCAAAACTTTTTGTAATTCCGCTTGTTTTTCAAAATATTCTTTAAATACTTTTACAGCATCAAACTTTTTCGCAGCTTGACCGATTCGGATGATTTTTACTTTGTTAATTTGATCACCAACTATTACCGTACTTACAATATCTATACCATCTACAACTTCACCAAAAACAGAATGTTTTCCATCTAAAAATGAAGTCTGATCTGTAGTGATAAAAAATTGTGAACCATTTGTGTTTGGACCAGAATTAGCCATTGAAATAATTCCAGCTTTTCCATGGTTTAATTCTGGATGAAATTCATCCTTAAATTTATAACCTGGTCCGCCTTGACCAGAGGCCATTGGATCTCCACCCTGAATCATTGGTGGGTTAGATTCTACTCTGTGAAAAGTTAATCCATCATAAAAATGAATACCTTTATAGTTTGGACTTACATAATTATTTTTTCCTTCTGCTAATGTAACAAAGTTGGCTACTGTGAAAGGAACTTTTTCAAATTCTAATTTAACAGTAATGTCACCTTTTGAGGTTTCGATTAATGCGTATAAACCGTCTGACAATTCTCCATTTTCTACTTTACTATTGCAAGAAAGCAATATTGTACTTAACAAAAATAGGGCAATTACTATTCTCTTCATTTTAAAATTAATTATTCTGGGGTTACTGTTTTAATATCATTTAATGTTACAATGCAAATAATCGGTTGGTTTGTGCCAATTTTTTTATCATCTCCATGATAGCCATAGGCAGATTGTGATGGGAAAATAAATTTTACTTTATCACCTTTATGCATCAATTTTATACCATTTCTTAAGCCGTTCATGATGTTTTGTTTGTCTACATGATACGTTTGTGTTTTTAATTCTGCTGCGGTATAGATGCTATTGCCATATAAATCAGTTACTTCATAATCGAAACTAACTACATCACCTTTTACAGGAAATACGTTTGCTGTACTTTTAGTTTTATAAGCGTACCAAAAACCTTTTTCTGAGATATTGTAAATATGTGCCGTATCTTTTTTGATAATTTTTGCAATGGTTTCTTTTTCCTGAGCATTCATTTTTTTATTTCTATCAATAGACTCTTTCATGAAAGAACCAGATGAATGTGAAATAGGTTTACGAGCTTGCTGTTCCGAACATGAAGTTAAGAACGATGCCAATGCGACAAGCAATATAGATTTGAAAAGTTTCATTTTATGAAATTTATTTTTTTTCGATTGCTAAAATAGCAATAAATTTACTTATTGTATCTTCTAAACTGTCAAAAGATTTTCCTCCTGCTGCATTTTTATGTCCGCCACCATTAAAATGATTTCTTGCAAATTGATTTACATCAAAATTTCCTTGTGAACGGAATGAAATTTTGACCATGTTTTCTTCTTTTACTTCTGTAAAGAAAGCAGTAAAATCAATATCTTTAATCGTTAATCCATAATTTACAATTCCTTCTGTATCACCTTTTTTTACATTTAATGCGTTTTGTTCTTCTTGTGAAAGTGTGATATAACTGGTTTTGTATTCTGGTAAAACTTTTAAATTGGAAAGTGCTTTTCCTAAAATTTGTAATTTATTATAATCGCCGTTATCGTATAAATTAACATGAATTTGCGAATTATTTACTCCTTTATCTAATAAATCGGCTACAATTCTGTGAAGATTTCCAGTGGTTCTCGGAAAACGAAAACTTCCTGAATCTGTTGCAATTCCGGTGTATAAACAAGTGGCTGCATCTAAATTGATGTAGGAACCAATTTTTAATTGTTGTGCGAAATCATATACCATTTGACATGTAGAACTGTATTCAATGTCTGAAAACATGTATTTGGCATAACCATCTGGCTTTTCGTGATGATCAATCATAACGAAAGTGGTTTCTAATGTTTTTAAAACGCTTTCCATTTGTTCTCCAGCACGATGAAACGCATTAAAATCTAAAGTAAAAATTAGTTCTGCTTCTTTTAGTTTTTTGATAGCTTCACCAACAGTTGGGCCTTCATAAATGATAGTAGCTTCTTTTGTTCCCGGAATCCATTGTAAATAATCTGGAATTTCATTTGGGACAACCACTGTGATATGGTGGTTTAATTGTTTTAAAATATGATATAACCCTAAAGTAGAACCCATCGCATCTCCATCAACATTTCGGTGTGGAATAATAGCGATTTTCTTTGGACTCGCTAATAGTTGTTGTAACTCGGAAATTTGAATTTCGTTTAAATGTGTCATTAATTGAATAGTTTAAATCCTAAAGTAACCGCCAAAAACCCAACCAATAATGAGGCTAACGTATATATTAAGGCTAAGTTATAATTTTGATTTTGAATGAATTGTATGTTTTCTAAACTAAAGGTTGAAAAGGTGGTAAATCCGCCACAAAACCCTGTGATTAGTAAAAGTTTCAATGTTTCGTTTTGTAAGTTGTTTTTCTGGATGTATCCAAAAAGTAAGCCAATTAGTAAACAGCCTAAAATATTAGCGATAAACGTGGCCCAAGGAAATTGGAAAGCATTATTTCTAGAAAAAAAATAGCTCAATAAGTATCTGGCTATACTACCAAATCCTCCACCAAGTAGAACTAAAAATAAGTTTTTTATCATCGTTTTAAACTAAAATGTCCTTTTACGGTTTTTCCATTGGTTAATTCTAATACAAACCAATAATCTGATGAGGAAAGTTGGTTGCCATTATAGGTTCCATTCCATCCATTTTCTCCAGGTTTTATTTGTTTTAGAAGTTTTCCAAATCTGTCAAAAATGTAAATTTTGCTATTTTCTAATCCTTTTTTCTCTAAGTTTTTAATTTGCCAGATATCATTATAATTGTCTCCATTAGGTGTGAAAAACTTCGGATAACTTAAAGCAAAAAAGGTTTCCAGAACAACTCCGCAGTTGTTTTTATCATTCACATAAATCGTATATTCTCCAGCTTCTAATAAATTGAAAACAGGACTACTTTGAAACGTAATTCCATCTAAAGAATATTCGTAATTTCCATTTCCTGTAACAGTAATTGTTGCAGTTAAATCTTCATTGAAATCGTTTACATCAATGTTTGTAATTGTCGCAATTTCTGAATTAACAACAGTAAATGTTTTGGTTTTTACACAACCTTCCGCATTGGTTATCGTTACGGTGTAAGTTCCTGCATTAGAAACTGTAATTGATGGTGAAGTTTGTATTGGAGAGGTATTCCAACTATAACTTGAGTAACCACTAGGTGCGCTTATATTTGTTGGTGTACTATTACAAATTCCGATAGTTTCATCCGTGATGATTTCAGAAAAAACATTTACGTTTAGTGTAATTGGAATATTTCCGTAGCAATTTGGAATATTTGTTATTCGTGCATAAATAATTTGTTCGAAAGGTGTAGTGTTGGTATAATTTGAAGGCAATGGAGTAGTAGAAGTTGTAGTATCAAACAATCCAATTGTAAAACCTGTTGGTAAACTACTAAATATTTCAGTTTGAATGGTTGCTAAATCAAAGGAAGCTTTCCCGTCCATGTCTGTATCACATACTTCAAATTCATCATCAAGCACGACTAAGTTTGGCGCATATTCAATTGCAATTGAACCAGTTAAAGTACAAGAAGTGTTGATGCTAATCTCCACATCATAAGTTCCAGCAGTCGTTACGTTGTATGTTGGACTGTTTGTTCCAACTGGATTTCCATCTTGATACCATTGGTAATTTGTGGCACCAGCTTGTGTGGCATTTAAGGTTAGATTATCGCCATTACATAATGGATTTCCTGTGGCAATTAGTCGGTCTGTACCTAAATCTTTTTCGGATATAAAACTTCCTGCTCTTAAGAAAATTCCTGAGTCGAAACGGGCATTTCCTTCATCTGCAATAACTAATTTTATATGGTATAAAGTTCCTGGAGTTACAACAGATTGTGCAGTTAAAATTTTAGTTTGTCCATCATAAGAAGTTGGATAGGAACCCGTATTGAAAGCATCGAAGTACGTTTCATTGGCTGGAGGACAAATTGTTCCGCTTCCGCGAACTGTGTTTACTCTAACTGGTGTACTAGTTCCGGGAATTAAAGCTAAATTTTGATAAGTAGTTGCAGAGGCTTCTTTTAATAAAAAGGCAAAACCATCAGTAAAGTTGCATTGTCCAGAAGATGGATTTAGTAAATATTGTTCAGAAGAAAAGATATATTCAAAACTGATATTGTTCGCATTAGGGATGAAATCGAATTCTAAAACAGATGCATTAAAGGTATTAGATAAACCTAGTGCTAAATTTAAATCGTTATCGCCTGTCCAACCAATTCCTGTTCCATCATCTGAAAAATTGGAATTTGGTCCCACGGCTGAATTTAATTTTCCTGTAGAAAGAATAATTCCTTCAGAAAAAGGAAAACCTGAACCGTTAGAGTTAAAATAACCATAACTTAACTCACCTGTACCAAAATTTCCTCCACTTGCAGAAAAGTTAGAAACCGAAACACAACCACTGTTAACTAGAATATTTTCGATTAACTGTTGTGGTGTAAAAGTTTCATTTACAGTTATATTTTGAGAAAAACTAACTGTAAATGAAAAGATAAAAAGTGTAAATAGTATTTTTTTCATAGCATCTGCAAAGATACTATAAATCTCGTTTTTTAAGAATGTAAAATGATAAAAATAAAAATAATATTGTCCAGAAAAGTACAATAGCTACATTTATAGGTTGCACTTCGTAATTATTTTCAAATGTTGCTCCAACAGTTGTAGTAACAGATTTTACAAAACTTAATCTTGTAAATGGTTCAACAATTAGGTTAGACATTGATTCTAAAGGTAAAACATCTTTTACCCAATCAATAATAACGGTGTCTTTGTCGCCTTGTTTGTATCCTAAAATTTTATATTTTAGAATAGCATGACCTGCATTTTCACCAATAAACCAAACGAAAATGAAACCTAAAGTAAATGCAGAACGTTTGATTAATAAAGCTAAAAATAAGCAGAATGAGAAGAAAGCTACATGTTTTAAAAAGTAAGCAAAAAGATATTCTAAATCTGAGAATATGATGCTAGCTTCTGTGAATGAAGAGTATTTTAAACCTAAAATTAAACTGATAATAAAGACTAAAAGTGTAGAAACAATTGAAAATAAGATGATGGTATATACTTTTGATAACAAAAATTCTTTTTTGGACATACCATCAATTAAGTTTTGTTTTAATGTTCCGTAACTGTATTCGTTGGCGATCATGGAAACAATTATGACGGCTAAAAATATTTTTAACCACGAAGCTACATAAGTAGTAAAATGCCAAATATATGGGAAATTGAAGAAGCCACTTTCTGCAGCTCTTACTTTAAATGGTCCAAATTCGAATTCAATTAGTGCTACTGTTGCTAATAATGTTAAGGACAAAAAGTAAATAATAGTTAAAACTTTACTTGATCTATTTTGCCAATTTTTTTGTAATTCTATAGAGAGTAATCTTATCATTTTTTTAGTTTAAAAGTTTGTAATGTTTAAAAGTTTAAGAGGTTTTGCGAAAATTAAACTTAATATTAAATTTTAATGTTTCGTTAATTCTAAAAATTGTTCTTCTAAACTGTGTTTGCGTTTTACCAAATGAGTTAATGTGATATTTTGTTTGAATAAATGCGAATTTAATTCTGCTGGATCTAAATTGCTTTTTAGATACACTAATAATTTATTTTCGTCTTTTTCAATTTTTTCAATTTGAGAAAAGTGCTGCAAAGCGGTTTGTAGTTGTTCTAAATTTTCCGATTCTAATTCGAAGAAGCCTTCGTTAGCGGTAATGCCATCAACGGTTCCTTGGTATAAAGTAACTCCGTTTCTAATAACAATTACATGAGAACATACTTTTTCCACTTCATCTAATAAATGTGATGCTAAAAGAATTGTAGTTCCTTGATTGGCAATTACTTTAATTAAATCTCTAATTTGTCTTATACCTTGTGGATCTAAACCGTTTGTTGGTTCATCTAAGATTAGAATTTCTGGATCGTTTAGTAAGGCAGAAGCAATGGCTAAACGTTGTTTCATTCCTAAAGAGAAAGTTTTGAATTTGCTGTCTTTTCTTTCTAAAAGTCCAACTAATTCTAATTTTTCGTAAACTTTCGTATATGGGATATTTTTAATTTT
Organism: Flavobacteria bacterium RIFCSPLOWO2_12_FULL_31_7; assembly: GCA_001800945.1. Taxonomy (GTDB): domain Bacteria; phylum Bacteroidota; class Bacteroidia; order Flavobacteriales; family Flavobacteriaceae; genus Flavobacterium. The sequence goes on along the minus strand of MGWJ01000026.1, from coordinate 3,522 downwards.
GCAGACCAATTTCAAATTGTCTTCTGCGCTCATGTAAGGGTAAAAGTTTGGTCGTTCAATAATGGCTCCTACTTTTTTTAAAGCATCGTGAGTAGAATATTTCCCATCAAACCATTCGAATTCTCCTGAAGTTTTATTCACTACATTCAAAACAATTCCTAAAGTAGTTGATTTTCCAGAACCGTTTGGTCCTAATATTCCGTAAACATTACCTTTTTTAATTTCAACTGAAACGTTGTTTACTGCATGAACTCTGCGGTATTTTTTATGCAGATTGCTGATTTTTAATATAGTTTCCAATAGGTTTTCGTGTTAAATTTAATAGTAAGACGAAAGTATTGGAAACTTGTTACAGCAATTAGTTGAGAAACTTGTTTTTATTTTTTTTGATGTATTCCACGATTAATACAACCACATCTTCCTCTTCTTCACTAAAGAAAATTTCATCTAAATCTTCCCAACCTGAAATGATTTTATCGTCCATTTTTTCAATTACTTTTTTTCTGTCTTCAGTATTGGAAGTGTATTTTACTGTAAATAATTGAAATGCTTTTGTTAATAAAGTCGCTGTTTTAGTGGCGTTAATGTCTTTATAGGCTTGGATAATTTCTGCTGCAAAATCGCCACTTTCTGTATTGAAAAAGTAGTGTAAACCGCCTTCGTTCATGGCTGCTTCAAAAATGTCTACATAAACGAATGTTAGTTCGAAATGGTTTAAATCGCCCGTTTCTTTTTTATTCCAAATGTGCGTTCCAACCGCTTCAATGATGGCGATATCGTCTTCTAATTTTAATACAGTTTCAATGTTTTGCATGATAGTGGTTTTATTTTGGACAAAAGTAGATTTTTAGCCACGAATTGTCGAATTTTTCGAATTGTTTTTTTGTAAAATTATCACAACTTATTTTTAAACTCTTAAACAGCCACGAAATCCTCTTACTGCATAGTAAGAATCTGCGCCATTGTGATAAACGAAAACCGTATCGTATCGGAAATCACCAAAAAGCGCACCGCCTAATTTTCTGATTTTTTCGGGTGTGGCAATCCAACTTGAAGATTTGGTGTCAAAATTTCCTAGTAGTTGTAAGTTGCGATATTGGGCTTCGTTTAATAATTCGATTCCCATTTCGGTTGCCATGTGGATGGCGCTGTTTTTGGGTTGGTGTTCTTTTCTTTTTTCTAAAGCTTCGTGGTCGTAGCAAATGCTTCTTCGTTTTTTTGGTGATTCTGCGGCACAATCAAAGAAAATGTATTCCTTTGTTTTATCATCAAATGCTACTACATCTGGTTCGCCACCTGTTTTTTCCATTTGGAGTAGCGACCACATTTTTTCTGGATTACTTTTTAGTTTTGTTTGCACTTTTGACCATTCGATACCTAAATGACGGTTGGTGTTTTTCTCAAAACGTGTTCTTACAATGTTTAAAACTGTTGTGATTTCTTCTGGTGATAGGTTTTTTGTTGCCATGATACATTTAGATTTTTAGGCTCTTAGAATCTTTTCCATTTTTTTGCCTTTGGCTAATTCGTCTACGAGTTTATCTAAATAACGAATTTGTTGTACAACATTATCTTCAATTTCTTCTACTCGATAGCCGCAAATGACACCAGTAATTTTATTGGCGTTTGGATTTAGTTGTGGGGCTTGCGCGAAAAAGGTTTCGAAGTCATTTTTCAAATCAATTTGTTGTTGTAAAGTTATTTCATTATAGCCAGTTAGCCAGAAAATAACGATATCTAATTCTTCTTTAGTACGACCTTTTTTCTCTACTTTTTGAATGTATAAGGGGTAAACGCTTGAAAAGAGCAGTTTGTATATTCGGGTTTTGTCCATTGTGGTTGAATGTTAATGTGGATTGGAACAAATTTATAGATTAATTTTTAAAACTATTTGTTGTAAGGAGTTTTCTTCGTTCGTATGGATAAGAGTTTTCTTCGTGCGTATAGAAGTTTTCTCCGTGCGGTTAAGAGTTTTCTTCGTGCGTATAGAAGTTTTCTACGTACGGTTAAGAGTTTTCTTCGTGCGGATGAGAGTTTTCTTCGTGCGTATAGAAGTTTTCTACGTACGCTTAAGAGTTTTCTTCGTGCGGATGAGAATTTTCTTCATTAGGAAAATTGTTTTCTTATGTAAGTGGGGTGAAGTTATCTTGTATAGTTAAAGTTAGCCGCGAATTTTCGAATTTTTCGAATTAGTTGGCACGGATTGCAAATCTGCGCTATTGGGAAAAGAATCCGCACTATCGAATTATTTATTGTCCGTCAGGGATTTCTGGTTCGACTAATTTTTTTAATTTTTCTAATGATTCTTGCCAACCTAAGTAGCACATTTCTGTAGGAATCATGGCTGGAATATTTTCTTGTAGAATTTTTATTTCTGTTCCACAAGATACTTTTTTCAACCAAACAGAAGTTGTCATTTGTCCGGGTAGGTTGGGGTCATCAAATACGTCAGTATATTTTAAAAATTCGTTGGGTTTGATGTCTAAATATTCGCCACCGAAGGAATGACCGTTTCCTGTAGAAAAGTTAATGAAAGTCATTTTGAATTGCCCACCAATTTTTACCTCTAAATGATGTACTTCGCATAAGAAACCATAAGGTGGAATCCATGAGGCCATGGCGTTGGCATTGGTAAAGGCGCGATATACTTTTTCGGGTGAGGCTGTTACTACTCGGTGTAACGAAACGCTATTGTTTTCCATGATAGTTTATTTTAAAGGATATAAAATTACAAAAAAAAGCTAGGAGCTTGAAAAATTACTTAGAGGTTCCGATTTTATTTTTCACAAATTTCTTTCAATTTGTCTAATGCTTTTGGGTAGGTTTCGTTCATATATTCTATGAAATCTTCGTCGGTATCTAAGTCGACCGTAAGGGTTGTGGTTCCGTTAATTTCTTCGAATGTGTAATTTTCTATTCCGTTAGCCCATTTTTCTACTTCTGGTCCTTCTGTAATTTCTGTATTACCTTGAACAAGTCCTTTATGTTGAATTGTCACAAAATGATTGGGTTTGTTTTCAAGTATTGTAGAAACCATGCCGCCTTTTTCACCATTTTCATCCACGCCAAGAAATAGCATTTTGCTTCCTTTGTCCCAACTTCCTTCATAAGTACAGGTTGGGTTAAATAGTGATGTCCATTGTTCGTAAGTAGCTTTTTGACTGATGCCAAGCATGCAATCATAAACTTTGTTGGCAGACGCATTGATACTTATTTTGTATTGTAATTTTTTCATGATGATGGAATTTTAGAAGGATATAAATTTACGAAAAAATGTTGGAAGTTAGAAGATAGGAGCTGGTTAAAGTCGGGAGACTTCAACCAAGGTATTGATGGGCACGCAGATTTGAAGGATTTGAAAGGATTGATTTTGTTTGTGGATTTTGCTTGTTTGAGACCCTTTCAGGGTGACAAACGGTGTGTTGATGGGCACGCAGATTTGAGGATTTGAAAGGATTGATTTTGTTTGTGGATTTTGCTTGTTTGAGACTCTTTCAGGGTGACAAACGGTGTGTTGATGGG
>MGWJ01000025.1 GCA_001800945.1 Flavobacteria bacterium RIFCSPLOWO2_12_FULL_31_7 | reverse complement strand
TAAAATCGAGAAGTTTACAAAAGCGCAACATACATTAATCCAGAAATTAAGTATCGAAATTCCAAGTAATATTGGAACGGACATTCAAATTGATGGAGAATATCACAATGTGAGAACTAATAAGATTGATGTTTCTATAATAAGAAATGGATTGGAGATTATAATAGAATAATTAAATCATAAGAATATGAAAAAAATAATTCTTGTTTTCATTTTTTTGACAAACTTAATCAATGCACAACACATTGAAATTGATAGTGTTCAAAATAAAACACCTAGTAAAAATCTAAAGTTCAAATACAAACAATTAATTATTCCTTCAGTTTTAATTGGATATGGAGTAATTGGAATTGAAAGCGATGGATTAATAATGGTGAATTCTGGAATAAAAGAGGAAGTAAATGAAAACATTGATGAGAAATTTACCATTGATGATTTTTCTCAATATGTTCCTGCTGCATCAGTTTATGGTTTAAATGCTTTTGGAGTGAAAGGAAAGCATAATTTTAAAGATAGAACCATTATATTAGGTACTTCTTACATCATTATGTCAGCTTCAGTATTAAGTTTAAAATCAATTGCAAAAGTGGAAAGACCTGATGGTTCAGCTTTCAATTCTTTTCCGTCAGGACATACTGCAACAGCTTTTGCAGGTGCAGAATTTCTTTGGCAAGAGTATAAAGATGTTTCTATCTGGTATGGTATTTCAGGTTATGTTATTGCAACTGGAACAGGTGTTTTTAGAATGTATAACGACAGGCATTGGTTAACAGATGTTGTTGCAGGTGCTGGAATAGGTATTTTAAGCACTAAAATTGCTTATTGGATAAATCCATTTATTCAAAAGAAAATCTTCAATTCGAGAGAAAATAATGGCACATCTATAATTGCACCATTTTATAACGGAAAGCAATTTGGAGTTGGTTTTATAAAGTCTTTTTAAAACAAAACAACTTATTTTTTTAACTTAAAACTTAAATAAGCTTTCCAATTGGTTTAAGAAAGTCTATTGTTTATTTAAAAAAGCAAAATCCTATCAAATAACTGATAGGATTTTTTTTGTTTAATTTATTTAGTGGACTTGTTTTTATGACGTTTTTCATTAAAATAGTTTTTTAATAAACTATATTTTTTAAAACGGTTAACTAAATGTTAACTAAAATGATTGCGAAGCCCAATAAAAAGGTTGTTAAAGTGACCAAAATGGGATTCGAACCCATACGCCTTGCGGCACCACCCCCTCAAGATGGCGAGTCTACCAATTCCTCCACATGGCCTAAAATAAAAAAAGAAGCTAAACAATTGCTTAGCTTCTTTTTGTGACCCCGCTGGGATTCGAACCCAGGACCCCTACATTAAAAGTGTAATGCTCTACCAGCTGAGCTACAGAGTCTAAAACTATTTCCTCATTGCGGGTGCAAATATAAGATGATTTATTTATTTTGCAATAGCTTTTTAGTATTAATTTAATATTTTTTTAAAATTAATTTATAACACCTTAATTCATAAGTGTTTGTTGATTGTGTTGTTTTTTTAATAATCAAAATTTCATTAAATTTTCATACATTTATACCATAAAAAGAGATAAATAAGTATGAAAATTATTCTAGTAGGTTACATGGCTTCGGGTAAATCTACGATTGGAAAGTTACTTTCTGAATCGTTGTGTGTTCCTTTTTATGATTTAGACCTCTTAATTGAAAATAATTTGAATATAAAGATAAATGAAATCTTCGAACAAAAAGGCGAATTGTTTTTCAGAAAAAAAGAAAAAGAAGTTCTTGAAGTTTTTTTAAATAATACCGATTCTTATGTTTTGGCTTTAGGCGGAGGAACACCATGTTATTATGATAATTTCGAATTGTATCAATCTACTGATATTCATTCTATATATTTAAAAGCGACAGTTGCTACTTTGTTAGAACGCTTACATGTTCAAAAAGCAACCAGACCTTTAATTGCTCATTTTAATAATGAAGAGCTTCAGGACTTTCTTGCGAAGCATTTATTTGAGCGTAGTTATTTCTATCATCAAGTAAAAACAATTGTTTCTATTGATGATAAAAAGGAATCGGAAATCGTTTCTGAAATCGTATCTAAATTAACTTAAATATACGTAAGAATTATTTTCTTCAAAAACTACTTGAACGTGTTCTTGTAAAGAAGTTGATAATGATAAACCTTTGAAATCTGCTTTTACAGGATATTTTTTATGATTTCTGTCAATTAATACTGCTGTTTTAAATTTGTTTAAAGGAACATTTAAAAAGTGCTTGATTGCATAAATTAAAGTTCCTCCAGAATTTAAAACATCATCTACTAAAACTAGGTTTTTATTCGCGTAAGCATCAGAATGTAAAGAAGTTGTAATAGGTTCTGATGGTTTTTGTTTATTAATATTAACTTCACAAATAGTGATTTTTATATCGCTAATAGCTTCTAATTGTTTGGCGATTTTTTGAGCAAATGTAAATCCGCTGTTTGAAATTCCTGCAATTACTAATTCAGAATCGTTGGCAAACGTTTCGTAAATTTGATAAGCAATACGTTTGGTTTTGTGTTCTATTTCGGTGTGAGTTAAAATTATGTGTTGCATGGTTTATTTTTTTTCAAATGTAAAAAACAATTCTTTATTAGCGCGAGGTTTTATAGAATTATATGCCGGTTCTAGTGTTTTTAATGTAAATTTTTCTGAAAATAGTTTTACATATTCTTCATGGCTTCCTCCAAACGGTGGTCCAACTTCCGTTAACGGGAAATTAAACAACAAACCTGCAATTTTTCCTTTTTCGGACAATAAATCATGCATTTTTGAAACGTATTTTTCTCTTAAATCAGGCTGTAAAGCACAAAAGAAGGTTTGTTCAATAATTAAATCATAAGTTGCCTTGTGATTAAAAAAATCATCGCAAATTAAATGTTTTGCTAAAGCATTATTTCTTTTAATGATAGCATCAATAGGTGGTTGTGCATAGTCAATTACGAAAACATTGTGAAATCCTTTTTCAATTAAGTAATCTAATTCATAGGCATTTCCTGCGCCAGGAATTAGAATTTTAATGGTTTTATTTTCTAGTTGATCTATATACTCTTTTAAAGGTGTTGAAACATGGCCAATATCCCAAGCAGCATCATTTTTCTCGTATCGGTTTTCCCAATATTCTTTATTCAATTTCATCATCTATATCATTTTCTGTATAATCGAAAATATCTCTACGATCTTTTTTGGTTGGTCTTCCTTCTCCTTTATCTCTTTAATGCTCCTTATAAAGTTTTATCATTTCTAAATGTTCAAATACTTCTGGTGGTGTTTCATCTTTTCTATATAAATCGACTAATTTCGCTGCGACTCTATTTGGCGGAATATCTAAAACCTTAACAATATAATTAATTTGATCTCTTCTTAAGGTAATTTTATCCATAGGGAAAACATCTCTAGATGCTTTTGCTTTCACATTATTCACCGAAACATGCCCTTTTTTAATGGCTTCGGCCGCAAGACCTCTAGTTTTATAGTATCTGATGCACCATAAATATTTATCAATTCGCATAAAATTCAAAAATCAGTGTTAATATTTGTACAAAAATAAATGAAAATCGTATCTTGCGAGCACTTTTTAAATTAAAATATTACAAAATGAAATTATCATTAAGATTATTACTTTTATTACCATTTATATTTATTATGGTTGGATGTCCGGTAGATGATGAACCAGTTACTGTTGAAGCAAGACCTTATGCTGAAGTTTATGCTGAGGATATTGCAGAAATTGAGGATTTTATGGATACTCATTTTATGACAGTTGATGCTGATTATAATGTTACTTACACAGAAATAACTGGAAGTACACCTGGTACACCAATTTCTTCACGCCCTGATTTAGAATTTAAAACAATTTCTAAAGGTGGAGTAGATCATAAATTATATTTTATTAAGTTAAATGAAGGGGTAGGTTCAAATCCAACTGTATTAGATTCTGTTTTTAGTGCTTATAAAGGATATAAAACTGATTTAACTGTTTTTGATTCTGCTTCCAATCCAGTTTGGTTTCAATTACAACAAGTAATTCAAGGTTGGCAAGAAATTTTTCCTGGTTTCAAAACTGGAAATTCAGTTACAGATCCTGCAACTGGAGTAACCACTTATTCTGATTTTGGTGCAGGAGTTATGTTTGTACCTTCAGGTTTAGGATATTATAATCAAGCAGTAGGGAATATAGGTTCTTATACACCGCTTATTTTTAATTTTAAATTGATGAAGTTAAAATACAAAGACCATGATGGTGATAAAATTCTCTCCAAAGATGAGTATGGCGGACCAACTTCGGGAACTCCTTTAGATAGTGACGGAGACGGTAAACCAGATTATGGTGATTTTGATGATGATAATGATGGGTTATTAACCAAAAATGAGATTAAAAAACCTGTTGTAACTCCTGGTGTTCACCCTGGTTGGTATGCGTTCGATGCACCTGAGTTGGACTGTGCTTTAGGAAATGGAAAGAAAAAACATTTGAATCCAAATACTGGATGTAATTAATACTTAAAATCCTGCTTTTAGCAGGATTTTTTATTTGCAATACTAATAGGAAACTTTATCTTTGTTAAAAAATAATATACATGACAAATTTACAATCTATTATAGAAGCAGCATGGGATAATCGTGCTTTGTTACAAGAAGAAACTACGCAACAGGCCATTAGAGAAGTGGTTGATTTATTAGACCATGGAACACTTCGTGTGGCGGAACCAATTGCCACAGGTTGGCAAGTGAACGAATGGGTTAAAAAAGCAGTGGTTATGTATTTCCCAATTCAGAAAATGGAGACATTAGAAGCGGGTATTTTTGAATATCATGATAAAATTCCATTAAAAAGAAACTTTGCTGAAAGAGGAATTAGAGTTGTGCCAAATGCAGTAGCACGTCATGGAGCCTATATTTCTTCAGGTGTTATTTTAATGCCTTCTTATGTAAACATTGGTGCTTTTGTAGATGAGGGAACAATGGTAGATACTTGGGCAACTGTTGGTAGTTGTGCTCAAATTGGAAAACATGTGCATTTAAGTGGTGGTGTAGGTATTGGAGGTGTTTTAGAGCCTTTACAAGCCGCTCCAGTTATTATTGAGGATGGCGCTTTTATCGGTTCTCGTTGTATTGTTGTGGAAGGAGTTCGTGTAGAAAAAGAAGCCGTTTTAGGAGCTAATGTTTGCTTAACTGCTTCCACAAAAATTATTGATGTTACAGGAAATGAGCCAATTGAGTATAAAGGTGTTGTGCCAGCTCGTTCTGTAGTAATTCCTGGAACGTACACAAAAAAATTCCCAGCAGGTGATTTTCAAGTACCTTGCGCTTTAATTATCGGACAAAGAAAAGCTTCAACCGATTTAAAAACATCTTTAAACGATGCTTTACGCGAATATAACGTAGCTGTTTAATCTTGAATAAATTAGCAATCATAATCGTAAACTACAAGGGTTGGCAAGCATTAGATGAATGCTTGTCTTCTCTTCAAGCGATCACTTCTGATAAAATGATTTTAGAAGTGATTGTGGTTGATAATTTTTCTGATGATGGTTTTTTTGAAACTTTTCAAAAGAAATTTCATTCGTTTACTTTTATTTTAAATTCTGGAAATAACGGTTTTGCAAATGGTTGTAATGTAGGAACAGCTCACGCTTCTTCAGACTATTTGTTGTTTTTAAATCCAGATACTAAAGTGGACCAACAAAATTTAGAATCTTTTTTTGAAGCCTACATAAAACACGAAAATGAAATTGCCGTTTTATCATGTTTGCAAATAGATGAAAACGGAAAATTTTATAAACAATATAACTTGTTACCCAAATTCGCCACTTTTTTTGGCATCCCTAGAGCGATTTATAAACTATTTTTCAAAAATAAAATTACTGCTATTTTTCAAGAAAATGAGGAATTCATGTATCCTGAGTGGATTACTGGAGCAGTAGTTTTAGTTAGTAAAAAATGGTTTGATAAAGTCTCGGGTTGGAATGAAGATTTCTGGATGTATATGGAAGACGTTGATTTGTGTAAACGAATTTCAGATGTTAACGGAAAAATTGCAGTGTTTAAAAAAGCTACTATTTTTCATAAACATGGTGGTGCTTCTCGAATTAATATAAAAACAAAAGCACTGACTAAAACAGAAGTTATCATTTCTAAACATGCTTATATTCGAAATAATTTTTCACCAGTTTCTCAATTTTTATTGCATAGTAGGTTGATTTTCGGAGTGTTACTTGAAAAAACAGTGCTAAGTTGTTTGGCTTTCCCTCTGTTCTTCATTCCTAAACTACAAGTCAATAAATTGATTTTGAAAAATTATATTTCATATTTATTCAGTGTAGTAGAAAATCATACATTTATTAGTCCAAGAGCCTCCACATTTTTCGCATCAAGATCATGAAAATACTAGTAATTCAACAAAAAATGATAGGCGATGTGTTAGTAAGTTCTATCTTATGTGAAAATTTAAGATATGCTTATCCTGATGCTCAAATTGATTATTTAATTTACGACAGTACCAAAACAGTTGTTGATGGCGCAAAATATATTAGTAATCTGATTTTATTTACAGCAAAACAAAGAGAAAGTAAATGGGAATTATTGAAATTTATTCTTAAAATCAGAAAAGAAAAGTATGATGTCATAATCGATCCGTATTCTAAATTAGAAAGTTGGTTATTGGTCTATTTTTCTGGAGCTAAGAAAACAATTTCCTTTGAAAAAAAAGGCAGAAACTTCATTTATACTGATGTGGTGAAGCGTAGAGACGATTACAATAGTAATTTAGGAACTATTATTGAACAACGGTTAGCTTTGTTAGAACCTTTAAAAATTGACAATAGAAAAGTTACTTTTCCAACGATTCACGTCAGCGAAGAAGAAAAGCAAATTGCTAATACAATTTTTGAAAAACATGCCATTGATGTTTCCAAAAAAACAGTAATGGTTAGTATTATTGGTAGCGAACAAAGTAAAACGTATCCCAATCAATATATGGCGCAACTGATTGATTGTATTGCAGAAACAAGCAATGTAAACATTCTTTTCAATTACATTCCAAATCAAATGGAACAAGCCAAAGCAATTTTTAATTTGTGTAAAGACTCGACAAAAAAAGCCATTTATTTTGAGGTAATTGGCGGTTCAATTCGAGAATTTATTGCCATTATGAATCAATGTGATGTCATTGTTGGAAATGATGGTGGTGCTATAAATATGGCCAAAGCACTTCATAAACCGTCATTTGTACTTTTTTCTCCTTGGATTGATAAGAAAGGTTGGGCGTTAATTGAAGATGGAATTACTCATATTTCATTTCATTTACAAGAGTTCAAACCGGAATTATTCGAAAATAAAACACCAAAAGAAATTAAAGGAGAAAACGACTTTTTATACGAACAGTTTGTTCCGGAATTATTTTTAGATAAGTTAAAAACGTTTTTACTTACACATATTGGTTAAGACCATTTTTTGTGCTTATCACTTTGTTTTTAATATTGAATTCTCTAATTTTTGAATTTTCTAAGAATTTTTCTTTACTAAAATAACTTCTAGCATGTTCCAAATGCAAACAAATTGCCGAATATCTAATTTGTTTCGAACGGATTCCTAAATTAAACATTCGTTCTCCAATTTCTCTGTCTAAACCGCCGTATTGCATATCTTCATTGAAACCATTTACCGCTATTAAATCTTCTTTAAAACAAGAAGTATTATGACCGTTAAACGTTTTTTTAGTTGGTGTAATCCAATTCATGAAAATTGTAAAAGGTTTAAAACGAATCAGTTTGGTTAATTTGAAATTGGTTTTCACCCCGTTTTTGGCCAACCAAAATAAATTGAAACACTGTTTAGAAATAATATCTTTTTCTTCAATTATGTGTGATGTTTCAAAAGGTAATTTAAAATAACCTCCAGAAAGAAAGAATCCTTTTTCCTTGTGTTTTAGATGTGTGGCAACAAAATCTTCTCTAGGAATACAATCACCATCGGTAAATAAAAGATAATCAGAATTTGTTTTTAAAATAGCTTTATTCAGAATTTTACACTTCTGAAATCCTTTATCTTCTTGCCAAACATGAACAATTTTATATTTAAATTTAGGCGAAAAGGAATCAATTACCAGTTTTGTTTTTTCAGTAGAACCATCATCTGCAACAACCACTTCAAAATCGGTTTCCGTTTGGTTCAAATAGCCAAACAGCACTTTTTTTAGCCATTCTTCCGAATTGTAAGTTGTAATAATTACTGATAGTTTCATGTAAGATTTTAAGTAGGTTAAAATACTACTTTTTCCAAAACTTTAATTTCTTTTTAAGGTTTTTCTTTCGGATTATTTTAGCTTGAAATTCTTGGGTAAATTGCCACATGGTTTCAAAAACTATAGCTTCTGATTCATTTGAAATTTTCGCATATTCGTTGCTCATAATGGCAACCATTTCTTTTTTAGGTGTAATTTTAGAAAGGTTTCTCATACGAGTTGCAAAATCCATAGAAGTATGAAAATTCATTCGGTTTAAATCTACCAA
>MGWJ01000024.1 GCA_001800945.1 Flavobacteria bacterium RIFCSPLOWO2_12_FULL_31_7 | reverse complement strand
GTGCTGTAAATCCAGTAGTTATCTTTTTATTAAGTATAGGATGTCAATTACAACAACCTTCATGGAAAGGCTTTTTAGGAGTTTTATTAGGTTTTTCTGGAGTAATTTTTATTTTTAAAGACGGCTTAGGTGATATTTTGAATCCTGACTATAAAACTGGAGTACTATTTTTAGGCATTGCGATATTAAGTTGGGGTTTAGGAACTATTTATTCTAAGAAATTGAGTAGCCAACCAAATAACTTATCGCTAAATTTATTTTATCAATTTTTTATAGCCTCTTTAATACAGATTGTTTTAGCGGTTATGCTTCATCCAAGTTCAGAAATTGAATCTTGGTCGGGAAAAAGTATTGGAGCTGTTGTTTATTTAGCTGTTTTTGGTTCAGTTGTAGCGATGTTTTGTTACCAATATGCTTTACAAAGAGTTACGCCTATTCAGGTTTCTATTTTAACGTATGTAAATACTGTGATTGCCGTTTTCTTAGGTTGGTATTTAAATAATGAAGTAGTGACCAAAGATTTTATCATGGCCGTAATTTTAATTATTGCTGGCGTTTTTGTGATTAATTATAAGAAGAAGTAAACAAAAAAAAATCCCAACTTTCATTGGGATTCCTTTCAAAGAATTACTTTTTAGAAGCTTCTTTTAATTTTTCTGCAGCAGCATCTAACTTCTCAGCACCTTTCTCAAGAGCTTCTCCAGCTTTTGCTTGAGTAGAATCAACTGCTTTGTCTAATTTCGCAGCAGCCGTGTCAATCACTTCTTCTGTTTTAACTTCCAAAGAGTCTACTTTGTTTTCTAATTCGTCTTTCTTTTTGCCATCGCAAGAAACTAAAACTGTAGCAACGAATGCTAAACCTAAAATTGCTTTTTTCATTTTGGTTGATTTAAATAAGTTAATTAATTTTTGAACTTAAATACCAATATTCAAATTGCGTGCCAAAAAAATTATTTAATTAAACTTTTCCTAAAGTATATAATTGTTCCATAGTTGGTGTTTTACTTCCACCCGCTGGCTCTAAAGTAATACCAAAAGCTTCTGCACCTACTGTACCGTCAACTTCAATTAAATATTTCATTTTATCTTCGGCATTGTCTATCAATCCTATACTTGTTGGTGTTAATGTCGGTGCTAATTTTAAGGACCAAACTTGGTAAACCATTCCCTCTGGAGGCGTGGGTAAACTCGAAGCATCAATAAAAACTTTATTCGTTTTATTATTCCAATAAACTTTAGCAGATGATGTTGGCGATATCGCTTGACCTGCTAATTTAACCACAATATTATTCTCATCTTTTAATACTGAATACGAGGTGTTTATTTGATTATTTAATTTTTCTTTAGCAGAAACAGTTTGTTCTAACGCATTTTTTTTGTTTAACAAATCGTCAATTTCATTTACATTGTTTTGTTGTAGATTGTATAAATAGCCACAAGTTAACAAGAAAACTGCAGCGGCCGTCCATCCAATATACTGACTCAAATTTGATTTGGGTTTCAATTGAATAACGTTTGTATCTAAATCTAATTTTTGTTTGATTTTACTATAATTCTCAGCCGATAATGTTGGGGCAAAACTAGACGATAAAGCAACAACAGATTTCTCTATAGAAACAATTTCACTAAGAACATCACTATCTTCAGCAGCTATTTTGGCAATTTCAGCTGTTTCTGCCTCAGACAATAATCCAAAAACATACAACTCTAAATTACCAGATTCTATTAATTCTTTATTTTTCATAATTACACCTGTAAGTAGGTTCTTAAATCATTTATGCACGTTCTATTTAAAGTTTTTACCGTTCCTAAGGGCATGTCTAATTCTTCCGAAGTTTCAGCCTGAGTATATCCTTTAAAAAACAATAAATCTATAATTTGAATACACTTTGGTTTTAGTTTTTTGATAAACTCACCTACACCAATAATATCAATTTTGTTTATAAACTTATTTTCGTTGTCTATTATACCTACGAAATTATCTAACTCTTGGTTTTTTAATGACTTATTATATCCTTTAGAGCGCATTTTATCTATGGTTGTATTTCTTGCAATATTTAACATCCAAGTATACAATCTTCCCTTTTCTGTATTGTACGAATCAATATTCGACCAAATTTTTACAAATACATCTTGTAAAACATCTTCGGCTTCTTCTCTGTTTTTTATTAAATTAGAAATTACGGCAAATAAACTCTTGGAATACATATTATATAAATAGGTATAAGCCTTGCCATCTTTCTTTTCAATAAGACTTAAAACTTCTTCTTGACTCATTAGATTATAATTTATAGTTCTTACAAATCTAGGTAAAAATTTCTAAATCAAATTATCTTTTAAAAATTAACCATTTTGTTTTGAAGGTTTAACACTTGTTCAACTCATAAAATTTAAAAATTTAAAACCAACCCAGTTTTTATTTCGTAAATGTTTCAAACAATCCCCTAAATATAAAAAAATCAATATGAAAAAATTACTATTTATTAGCGCTCTATTTACTATTACTTGTATGAATGCCCAAGTTGGAATTGGTACAACCGTAATAGAAAACGGAGTAGAATTACAAATTGAAAGTAACAACAAAGGTTTATTAATCCCAAGAATTGCTTTAACTAGTACAAGCTCTGCAGCACCAGTTGGTCCAGCACCAATAGCAACAGGAGTTTTAATTTACAACACCGCAACTGCTGGAATAGGAATCACTTCCGTAACACCAGGTTTTTATTATTGGTCGGGTACTGAATGGGTGGCTTTAAAATCAACTGCTGGACAAAACTGGAGTTTAACAGGAAATGCAGGAACGTCTCCAGGAACGCAATACTTAGGAACTTCTGACAATCAGAATTTTCAAATAAAAACCAATAATACTTTAAGAATGACGGTTGAAAATGACGGTCAAGTAATTGTTGGAACTGGAACACCTCAAACAAATACCTTAACCACAATTAATGCTGGAGCTTCACAAATTGGATTATTTGTAAACAGTTCAAACTCTGCAAGAACCATTCGTGCATTAAATGCTACAAATACACAATTCGTAATTGATGGAGGAAATTTAGATGCTAATGGAGGAAGAGGTGTAATCGGAATCAGTGCCAATTTAGCAGCAAATGCTACTTCAACTGTAATGGGTGTACTTGGTGTAGGTGGAAGAACAACTTTTACTGAATTACCAGGGGAATCTATTGGAACATCTGGACAAGGAACAACAGGTATTTTCGCAAGAGGAGTTGGAAAAGGCACAGGTGTTGATTATAATGCAGGATATTTTGAATACGATCAAGACGATAATTTATCTACAAGTAATGGACCATTTGCCAGAATTGCGGGTAAGGATGTTGATTATTACACGGGTGGTTCAGCAGCAAGAAGAGATGTAACTTACGGCGGTTATTTTGACGCCAATACTTCTACAACAGATTTTGTTTTCGTTGGGGCTAGAAACAATGGAACTTCTTATAAAGTATTAGGTGGTGGTTCTGTGTCAACAATGGTGAAAGATGACGAAGGAAATAACAGAATTTTACACGCAACCGAAACTCCAGAAATATTATTTGAAGATTTCGGAACAGGAAAATTAGTAAATGGAGAAGCATACATTTCAATTGACAAATTATTGAGCAAACATATTTATGTAGATGAAAAACACCCTATGAAAGTTTTTATCCAATTAGAAGGCGACTGTAAAGGTGTATTTGTAACTGAAAAAACCAAAAATGGATTCAAGGTTAAAGAATTAGAAAACGGAAAATCAAATGTTTCATTTTCTTGGAACTTAGTAGCCAACAGAGCAGATGTATTAGACAAAACCGGAAAAATAGAATCCAAACACGTAGATGTTCGTTTCCCAATTGGACCAAACAAATTAGAAACTGAAAAACAAGTGGAAAGAAAATACGAAATTACTCCTCAAAAATAAGAAAGAATTTCTGACTTAAAAAATCTCAATTATGCAAATAGTTGAGATTTTTTTATTTCATCAACTTGAAAAAACTCTTCCTAAAAGCTTTAAAAACCAAGCTTTAAAAAAATTTTAGCACTTTTTAAAACCAAGATTAAACTTTTCCCGTAAATGTAAGTGTAATCATTAAACTTTAACAAAATGAAAAAATCAAAATTGTACATAAGCCTTTCGTTAGTAGCGATAACAGGTTTATTATTAGTAGCGGCAGATCACATTGATTCGCCAGGTGTTTCGAACACGGGAAATGACATTACAGATGTATATGCGTTTCAAGGTGCAGACACCAACAATCTAGTATTTGTAGTAAATTCTCAAGGATTATTAACTCCCGGAACTACAGGAGCTGCAACATTTAAAGAAAATGTACTTACAGAAATTAACATTGACAACAATGGTGATAATGTAGAAGATTTAGTGATCCAAGCTATTAGAAGAGGTAATAAAATGCACTTTTTCGGTCCAGTTGCTCCAGGAACTCCAGGAACAAGTAGCACAATTAAAACTTCAAACGCAGCTGGTTCTGTTGAAATTTCTCAGTATGGAAGTCCAGCAATTACATCAACTTCTGGTGGAATGAAATTTTTCGCGGGACCAAGAGATGATCCTTTCTTTTTTGATTTAGGTCAATACCAAGCTATTTTAGGTGGAACTGCATCAGGATTTAACAATCCAGGAACAGACACTTTTGCAGGAACAAATGTTTTATCAACAGTTATTGAAGTTCCAAAATCACTATTAGGAACAAGTAGTTCAATTAACGTTTGGGCTGAAACTAAAGAAAAACAATAATTAATTTTAAATCGAAATAAAATGAAAATAAATGCTATCAAATTTCTGACATTATCAATTCTTGCAGCTACATCATTCGTAAGTTGTAATAATGATGACACAGTAGTTGCTGAAGAACAAACAGATTTCTCAGGAACTTATGTACAAAAAGACCAAATGGCTCGCCCAGCAATCAACACAGTTTTTATCGCATCTGGAGCACCAAAAGACGCTTTCAATACTACTACTCCTTCTGCCATGGGAGCTAATTATCAAGGTACGTTTCAATCGAGATTATTAGCCTTAAACCCAGGGTATACTACAAATGCTCTAGGACAAACAGCTGCTCAATTTACAGGATTATTAGCAACTGATGTTTTAGGAGTTTCAAAAACTGGAACAACCACATTTTTTGATGGAACTAACGTTTTAACAGGAAGAGCTTTAGCTGATGATGTAATTGATGTAGAATTGTTATTAATTTTTGGTGGTCCAACAGGAGGATCAAATCCAAATTTAACATCAGATCACGTAAATGCTAATGACAAACCATTTTTAACTTCATTCCCATACTTAGCAGCTGCTTGGTAAAACAATTCATAGCGTGCGCGAGTGAAATTGTGCACGCTATTTTTTCAAAAAAACTAAAAACTAAAAAAACATCACAATGAAAATATCTAATCTTCTTAAAATAATACTTTTTGCAATTAGCATATCTAGTTGTACCAATGAAAAATCTAAAATTACCAATGCCTCTGATTATAATATCTACTTAAACCAAACTGAAAACAACAACATACAACTAGCCAAAACTGAAATTGAATTTTGGCAGAAAAAATACAATGCCGCACCCAATCAAACTAGCTATTTAATTCAATTGGCTGGTCATTACACTTCTTTATTTGAAACTACTTTTGAAGTGAATCATTTATACAAAGCTGAAAAATTATTACTAAAAGTAAATGCCGATTTAAATTTTTCAGAAGTGGGTCCGATTCGTGCTTTAGCGAAAAATTACATCACACAACATCGCTTCCGAGAAGCTTTATTTTTAGCAAACAAAGCCCTAAAAATTGGGGAAGGCTTTAAAGATACTCAAAAACTTCTTTTTGATGTAAATATGGAATTGGGAAATTATGCGGAGGCCAAAAAAAACCTATCTAAATTTAACAATTTCGGAGATTTTGATTATTTAATAAGAATGGCAAAATGGAACGATCACATTGGCGATTTACCAACAGCAATAAGTTTGATGGAAAAAGCCACAAAAAAAGCAGAAGCAAATGACAATACAACTTTAAAAATTTGGTCGTATTCCAATTTGGGTGACATGTATGGACATGCAGGAAGAATTTCTGATAGCTACGCATTTTATTTGAAAACACTTAAAGAAGACGAAAACAACTATTATGCTTTAAAAGGAATTGCATGGATAGCCTATTCTCACGAAAAAAACACAGAAGAAGCCAACAGAATTATTGATATTATTTCCAAAAAACACAATTCGCCAGATTTTAAATTATTTAAAGCAGAAATGGCAGAATACAACAAAAATGAAACACTTAAAAACAAACATATCCAAGAATATTTCAAATCTTTAAAGAGCAGAGACTACGGTGTAATGTATAACAAATACAACGCTATCTTATATGCTGATAATAAAAAAGATGCCGTAAAAGCCTTAGAAATTGCCTACCAAGAAATAAAAAACCGACCAACACCAGAATCGTACGATTTATTAGCTTGGGCGAATTACAATTTAGGAAATACCAAAAAAGCGTTAGATATTTGCGAAAAACATATCGTTAACCAATCGTTTGAACCTGAAATAAACTACCATTTGGCGGAAATTTACAAAGCCAATAAAATGACTGATAAAATCAAACCTATCAAGGAAGATTTATTATCAAGTATTTACGAGTTAGGTCCAAATATGAAAGAAAAAATAGAAAAACTATAATGAAAAAATTATTTCAAATCCTTTTATTACTATTGAGTACTTTAGGCTTTTCTCAACAAAAAGAAGGTATTGTGACTGATTCTTTAGGTAATACAATTGAAAATGCTTATTTGTATAACGAAACCTCAAAATCACACGCGCATACCAATGAAAATGGTCAATTTATTTTAGATAAAACATTTGAAAACGATATCATTACAATTACCGCTTTAGGATTCAAAAAGAAAACACAAATTGTGGATGGTTCAGAAAAATCTATTGTTTTAATAAGTTCTTCTTACAACATTGAGGAAATTGTTATTTCGAAAAAAAATAACGCCATTTCGCAAATTATGAAATTGGATTTACAAAATTCACCTGTAAATTCTTCACAAGAAATATTACGAAAAGTACCAGGCTTATTTATCGGACAACACGCTGGTGGTGGTAAAGCTGAACAAATATTTTTACGCGGTTTTGATATAGATCACGGAACTGACATCGCACTTTCTGTAGATGGAATGCCCGTAAATATGGTTTCTCATGCGCACGGACAAGGTTATGCGGATTTGCATTTTGTAATTCCAGAAACTTTAGATAAAATTGATTTTGGCAAAGGAAGTTATTATGCTAACAAAGGCGATTTTGCTACTGCAGGTTATGTCGCATTTAAAACAAAAGAAAAAATTGATAAAAATGCCATCAGTTTAGAAGTTGGAAAATTTGGAACGATTAGAACACTTGGTATGTTCAATTTATTGCCAAAAAACAACAAACAAAGTGCATTTTTTGCCAGCGAATATATCACTTTTGACGGACCTTACGTGTCTAGTCAGAATTTTAGAAGATTAAATTTATTTGGAAAATTTACCAATGTTTTAGAAGACAATAGCAAGTTTTCTGTAACTGCATCACAATTTTCAAGTGAATGGACAGCTTCTGGACAAATTCCACAACGACTTGTTGAGGCGGGAATTATTTCAAGATTTGGAGCTGTGGACGATACCGAAGGCGGAAAAACTTCAAGAAGTAATTTGAATGTGGAATATTACAAACCTATTTCTGAAAACCTATTTTTTAAAGGAAATACGTTTTACAACAATTATCAATTTGAATTGTATTCGAATTTTACTTTTTTCTTAGAAAATCCTGTAGATGGTGATCAAATTAAACAAAAAGAAAACCGTACAATTTATGGTTTTAATGGGGAATTCAACAAAAAAATGGAGAATTCTAAAAGTAGTTACCAAGTTGGATTTGGATTAAGAACCGATGAAACCAAAGATTCAGAATTGTCGAATACAAAAAATAGAAGTACCACAATTAATCAACTAAAATTAGGAAATATCAATCAGAAAAATTATTTCAGTTATATCAATTCTGATATCGAATTGGGTAATTTCACCATTAATCCAGCAGTTAGATTAGATTATTTCCAATTTTCATATTTAGATAAACTAGCACCAACGTATAAAATTGACAATGAACAAGTAGTGAAAATTTCGCCTAAACTGAACTTCCTTTTTGCCCCCCACAATAAGGTTCAATATTTCTTAAAGTCTGGTTTAGGTTTTCACTCAAACGATACACGAGTTATTGTTTCACAAACGGATAAAAAAACTGTACCAACCTCAGCTGGAGCTGATTTAGGTACGATTGTAAAACCAATGAAAAACTTAATTATCAATAGTGCTTTGTGGTTTTTACAATTAGAACAAGAATTTGTATACGTGGGCGATGCCGGAATTGTAGAACCAAGTGGAAAAACCAGAAGAATGGGAATTGATTTTGGGTTTAGATACCAACTTTCAAAATTTGTAAATATAAATTCCGACATAAATTACACGTATGCCAGAAGTATGAAAGAACCAGAAGGACAAAACTACATTCCACTTGCACCAGACTTAACTTCAACAGGAGGAATTAGTCTTACGAATTACAAAGGTT